>NZ_AHCD03000029.1 GCF_000238295.3 Pseudoalteromonas rubra | reverse complement strand
GCTGACCTGCTTCTTCCTTGCCATTGGCATAATCTAGCATCCTCAATCCATTGAGCATTACCTAAAGGTAGACGGCGTACATTCCGTACGCCAGTTTCGGGTGGGTGTCCTTATAACTGGTGTTGAGCTGACCTGCTTCTTCCTTGCCATTGGCATAATCTAGCATCCTCAATCCATTGAGCATTACCTAAAGGTAGACGGCGTACATTCCGTACGCCAGTTTCGGGTGGGTGTCCTTATAACTGGTGTTGAGCTGACCTGCTTCTTCCTTGCCATTGGCATAATCTAGCATCCTCAATCCATTGAGCATTACCTAAAGGTAGACGGCGTACATTCCGTACGCCACTTTAGGGTGGGTGTCCATGTAACTACTTTAATGAACTTGTGCGTCAGCCAGCTACCTTTGAACAGCTTATGCCAGCGAAGCACTATTGCTTTATCTGATAACCTTTGTGCTTTCTTATCATCCACATACAACACAACGTGCGTATGATTACTCATAATGGCATAGCCACACACATCAATACAAAACACCTTCGCAAGGGTCAGTAATTTTTCCTCAACCCAGTCTCGCCGATGTTCATAAGACTTGCCCGTGACGCGGTCTTTGCCGCACAGAAATGCCCGGCGAACACACCGGGATATGCAGTGGTAGTACTTAGTGTCTGATAAGCTGACCTGCTTCTTCCTTGCCATTGGCATAATCTAGCATCCTCAATCCATTGAGCATTACCTAAAGGTAGACGGCGTACATTCCGTACGCCACTTTAGGGTGGGTGTCCTTATAACTGGTGTTGAGCTGACCTGCTTCTTCCTTGCCATTGGCATAATCTAGCATCCTCAATCCATTGAGCATTACCTAAAGGTAGACGGCGTACATTCCGTACGCCAGTTTCGGGTGGGTGTCCTTATAACTGGTGTTGAGCTGACCTGCTTCTTCCTTGCCATTGGCATAATCTAGCATCCTCAATCCATTGAGCATTACCTAAAGGTAGACGGCGTACATTCCGTACGCCAGTTTAGGGTGGGTGTCCTTATAACTGGTGTTGAGCTGACCTGCTTCTTCCTTGCCATTGGCATAATCTAGCATCCTCAATCCATTGAGCATTACCTAAAGGTAGACGGCGTACATTCCGTACGCCAGTTTCGAGTGGGTATCCTTATAACTTTATCTGCTTCTTCCTTGCCATTGAGCATTACCTAAAGGTAGACGGCGTACATTGTGCTTTCTTATCATCCACATACAATACAATATGCGTATGATTACTCATAATGGCATAGCCACACACATCAATACAAAACACCTTCGCAAGGGTCAGTAATTTTTCCTCAACCCAGTCTCGCCGATGTTCATAAGACTTGCCCGTGAGGCGATCTTTACCGCACAGAAATGCCCGACGAACACACCGGGATATGCAGTGATAGTACTTAGTGTCTGATAGGCTGACCTGCTTCTTCCTTGCCATTGGCATAATCTAGCATCCTCAATCCATTGAGCATTATCTAAAGGTAGACGGCGTACATTCCGTACGCCAGTTTAGGGTGGGTGTCCATGTAACTTTCACAAAAATGTTTATGCGAATGGCAATGACACTGCCCCTTTCACCCATTGCGGCAGACTTGTATTATCGCATTTCAGATTGGCTGGGTGCAGACGAATCAGATAATGAGAGTTTTTACCTGGTCCCAATGGGGTTTTACTCCAAACAAGCCATCGATTTTGATGGAGCGATTCAGTGCTATCACTATTGGTTGCAGCTAGCCCTCGAAATCGGATTAATTGAGGACACATATCACCATAAAATGGCCTTTTTAAAATCCATTGACCATTCACTCGCTGGAGAGCTTAATGTAGACCTAAAAGATATGCATGACTATAAATTGGGTACAACTCCATATCTCGAAAAAATCCTCAACCGCATGTCTGACTACCTTCCCTGACTCGACCAGGACTCAGTGAATCCAGCAGCAGAGATCAGTTCAAATCAGCATGATTACTCAGTTTGTACAGTGCCACCACTTGGTGGGACTGGCCGAAAATGCACCCTCCGCTGGTCAGTTGTGCATGCCCGCGCTGATTTCCACTGCACACCGCGCTGGCGTGACTGCACAGAAAAAAGGCGCTCACTGAGCGCCGTTTTTGAATGGATACCACCTTAACCTTACTTGTGGTTAATGGGAGTTAACAAAATATGCTATCAACCAAGGCAGCTGTCCTTGTTACTCTGTATATAGCTTTCTAAAAGCGCGAGATCTCTCTTTATAAACCCTTTTAGTCCATACGTTTTTCTTAGTTCATCTCTTTGTACTTCAATATCATCCAGCGTAACTCTTTCACCGTTAGACAACTTAAACATAAACCCAAAGTACACGCCTTGGTTCTTGGTAAGTGCTTCGAAAAAGTTCTCTTCAGGAATTAGTGGCTCCGGGTAATTAAAGCTATTTAGAGAAGCAACATATTGCTCAACTAACTCATCTTTTTTTTCTATAAAGCTTTCTATGAAAGCTCTAAAAAACTTTTCATCAAAGACTTGTTCAATAGGCAGCACCCTGCCATCTCGCAAAACCCGATAATTCAATGGGTGCAGTATCGTCAAACAATAGTCTTCAGCCAGACTAAAGCCACTAACTTCACTCCTTATTTTTGCTAGTTTTTTATCATATATTCCATACTGAATTCGAGGTTCCTCTCCAACTTTGTGGTTTGAAACTATAATACCAATAGAGTATCGCTCATCTACTGAATAAAAATATATCAAAGAGCTGTCAACTGAAGGGCCTTTTTTAAACCCATAATTCTGAATTGTTTTTTTAATTTCTGTCTTTTTCATAGCACTATCAATCTTGACTTTGATAACGGATTCGGAATAGTTCGACATTCGTGCCTTCTATCTGACCAGTAGGTAATAATGTTTCTGCTGGAGAGGTAATAATTTCAGCACCTTCGGTTTGAATAATCTTATCATTACGTATCTGCCTTGCGATAAGTCTGGAGTTATTTAATTTTACTTCCATGAATGACACCAATTCCTCTGTTTTACCATCCAAGAGTGTTAAATCAGGATACCTTATCTTTCCATTTACTTTTAATGTTACACCTTTAACAAATACTATGTAACCTTTCTCCCTCATAATAGACGCAACATACTCTTCAGCAGATTCTCCAGCGGCTTTATTTACACCAACCAAGCTTTTGAACTCCCCTTTTTTGTATTCTTCTATCAAGTCTAAAATTTCATCAGGAACTGGATAGCTTTCGTCCATTTGCGCTTCTTTGCTGAATGGATACAGTCCATCGTGCAACTGATCATTAAACATCCTCGAAAATGCACCTGTCACAGCACCATTGGCAAACTTACCACCACTGATTTTCGAAGCAGTACCACCAACCATGGCCGCAGCAGCTATTCTTAATGGACTATGTTTAACACCAGGTTGAATGCGACCTATCGCAGGGGCAAGCGCCTGTGTAAATCCTGCCGCGGCAAAGCCATGACCAAACTTACCTCCTTGCATCACAGACATGGTACCACCTACCAGACCATGTGCCGCAACCTTGCCAAAATAGCCAGCACTACCAAATGCAGTATTGACCCCTTCAAACGCACTCCCCACAGCATAAAACGCAGCAGCAGAAACACCTGAAACTGCACCAGCTTTGATTGCCGCCCCAAAATCTCCCGTTCGGTAATAGGTATTCTGCGCTGACGCAATAGCTGTCACTGCTATACTACATGGCCCACATACAGCACCTGATACAATCGAGGCTCCTGCAACATACAATGTCGATAGGGTTTTACTATTCGCAATAAAACGCTGGATCTGGTGGGCCATAACCGCTCCCACGATACCACCGGACATAAACCCAGCGATTTGTGTAAGCTTCTTAAACAAATACCCACTCGGATCCGTATAACTCAGCGGATTATTCAACACATAAGAATAAGCATTGTAATTCTGAAGATTCGAAGGCGCCTGAACAAAAGGATCTGCCTGCATAAACCGGCCAGTCTCTGCATCGTAGATCCGACCATTCATATGAATGATGCGGTTATCGCCGCCCAGCGTAATCGGCTCATGGCCCGTGTAACTGCGGCTGTTCGCAGGCACCCGGGTAAAGATCCCCAGTGAGGCCGTGGACCAGTGGGTATAACTGGCGTCGCTGCTGGGTGGTCTGACTATCTCGCTTTGTTTACCAAATACGTCATAGCTAAAGCGTTTGAGGAGCTTACCGGCGTAGTCGGTAATGGCCACCACAGAGCCCTGATGGTCGGTAAACAGCCATTGCAGGCTGGCCTGCCCATTAGGATGATAGGTCTGAACCGCATCGCCGTTGATGCTGCGGCGCACATAGTGCTGATTGGCAAATTCACCGCTTGCGCCTTCATCCACAATCTCCAGCGCACCAACATAGTAGATGGTTTTACTGCCTTCTGTGCGCTTGTAACGGCGATTATTGGCATCATATGTAAAGGTGACCGTCTCGCCATTCTGAGTGATGGAGGTCACTTTATTACGGGCGCTGTAATCCAGTGTGCGTGTGTGTACACGGCCATTCAGGTGCACCGTGGCAGACAGCTGATTGCCATTGGCATCGTAGCGGAAAGTTTCGGTCTGCGACCCTTTAACCCGCTCATGGATGGCATGCAAGGGTTCACCTGCCTTGCCATACTTTTGCGTCCAGCCATCTTTGTTCTTGAGATTGCCATTCGGGTCATAAACGTAGCGCTCATCGCCATTCACTTTGGTAACCCGGTTCAGCGTATCGTAACCAAAGGTGGTCGCGGTTGCTTCTGCCGTCAGGGCGCGGCTGGTCAGATTGCCCAGCGCATCAAAGGTGTAACTGTGCTGCTGAATGTAACTGTAAGCACTGTGCTCATCTACACCCGCAACCAAAAGGTTTTCATGAGACACCCACCTGTAAATTCACAAATCAATTGTGGGCAGTTTCAATAAAGAAATGCAAGACTATCAAATGCTGCGCTTTCTATAAGCTCTGATTAGTGAAAGTCGTAAGTTTAGACACGAAATTCTGAAGAATAATCAGATTCGGACAATACGAATGCGCATCCAAGCCTCAACTTAGATAAATCGAAATGGTACTCACGGGAAGGTGTTAACCCAGTAATCGCTCGCATTGAGTCAAGTTGGCACGCCGCCTTTTATGAAGATGCTCACAGTAATCTGTCATCGCTTGTTTTCGCCCCACAGCACCATGAAAGACCTTTGTAAACTGCGTAGTCAGTTTGAGCCAGTTGTCTGGCTCTATTTGCAACCGTGTCAGCAATGGCTGGCTATCGCTGATATAACCCCGCTTATCTGCACGCATGCATCGGCCTGTTAATTCAACTAGCTGTATGTAATAGGTCAGCTCAAACGGCAGTCCTTTAGGCATGTGCTTTCTTGGGTTACCTGCAAAGCGCAGTAAGCTCTTAGGTTGCTTTCCTTGCCGTGCATAATCAATACGTTTTTTAATGCTGGTGTAGTCTGACGTTTCCGGTGTCTCTGCCATTTTGGCTCTGACTGGATTCAGGTCAACATACGCCAGGCACGCTGCCAGTGCCGCTTCATCCAGCAAAGCCTGTGACTTGAATCGCCCTTCCCAAAACCGGCCTGTGCAACCATCTTCTTTGTTTGCCCGGCGGGCAATATCTTCATTAAGCACCCGCATAAACCAGCTGATGCTCGCAAGACGTATTCTGAATTCACTGATGTCTGCATCAAGTATACTGTGCTCTGACTCACTCAGCTCATCACCACCGATGAACTTATGCGTCAACCAGTTGCCCTTAAACAGTTTATGCCAGCGAAGCACTATCGCTTTATCTGATAACCTGTGTGCTTTCTTATCATCCACATACAATACAATATGCGTATGATTACTCATAATGGCATAGCCACACACATCAATACAAAACACCTTCGCAAGGGTCAGCAATTTTTCCTCAACCCAGTCTCGCCGATGTTCATAAGACTTGCCCGTGAGGCGATCTTTACCGCACAGAAATGCCCGACGAACACACCGGGATATGCAGTGATAGTACTTAGTGTCTGATAGGCTGACCTGCTTCTTCCTTGCCATTGGCATAATCTAGCATCCTCAATCCATTGAGCATTACCTAAAGGTAGACGGCGTACATTCCGTACGCCACTTTAGAGTGGGTGTCCTTATAACTTTATTGCGGTTTTGAATAGTGAACACTGTGATAGGAATGGTGTTACGAACAATAGACTGCCGAAGTGCCTCAACACTTCTATACCCCATGGCTAACCTCAACTGCTCACCAGATAGTATCGGGCTACCGTATAATCCCAGTAAATCTTGCTCCAACTGCAGTGCAAGCGCCTTACATTCTGGGTCAATCGCTTCACTCACAGACAACCCCCTTAAAAGTTAAACTAAACGCAACTGAGTAAGCCTAGTCAAGCTGGCAAAAACCATCAAAGGTCTTATTATTAGATTAAAGATATGGATTTTCACAAATGAAGAACGTTAAGCGATTGATTTAAATTGACCTTGTTTTTTTGAGGTCACTGCCCACACTAAAGTGCAAAACTTTTTATGTTCAATTTTTATGATTACAAGCGACTTTCTCCACCAAGTAAAAGCTTGGCGACTCGTTACTTTGCTTCTTTTGTTCAAAACATCACTGATTCAAAAAACCCTTACCAGGTGACCAAAAAGCTACTGTATGCAGAAGACGGCTCGAAAAGTGCTCTAACCCAAAAGTACAACCTAAATAAGCTGTTTTATAAAAAGCGTGACGGAGAAGTGATCGGGCGAGAAGGCGTTGTTCGTAACATTGAGCTGAAATTGCAAGAACAGTTGCACATCGAAATTGACTTAATGTACTCAACTATTTGCCATCCTATCTGGCAACTTTTAGACACTCCCTATACTGAAGCAAACATTAACTCGATTTTGCTGTCATTGCCACCGGCCATATCCACAAAGTGTATTGCCCGAACAACCAACGGAATCACAAAACGTAAACGCCCACATGGCTGCACAGTTCATTTGCTTAGTACGCAGGATGGCCTGGACGCACTCACTTACTTTCTTATTTTGACTTACGAGAAAGTCCACGATCCCGAATACGCATCTTTTTGTACTGAACAGATAGCAGCAACAAAAATGTTTATGCGAATGGCAATGACATTGCCCCTTTCACCCATTGCGGCAGACTTGTATTATCGCATTTCAGATTGGCTGGGTGCAGACGAATCAGATAATGAGAGTTTTTACCCGGTCCCAATGGGGTTTTACTCCAAACAAGCCATCGATTTTGATGGAGCGATTCAGTGCTATCACTATTGGTTGCAGCTAGCCCTCGAAATCGGATTAATTGAGGACACATATCACCATAAAATGGCCTTTTTAAAATCCATTGACCATTCACTCGCTGGAGAGCTTAATGTAGACCTAAAAGATATGCATGACTATAAATTGGGTACAACTCCATATCTCGAAAAAATCCTCAACCGCATGTCTGACTACCTTCCCTGACTCGACCAGGACTCAGTGAATCCAGCAGCAGAGATCAGTTCAAATCAGCATGATTACTCAGTTTGTACAGTGCCACCATTTGGTGGGACTGGCCGAAAATGCACCCTCCGCTGGTCTGTTGTGCATGCCAGCGCTGATTTCCACTGCACACCGCGCTGGCGTGATTGCACAGAAAAAAGGCGCTCACTGAGCGCCAATTTTGAATGGGTGTCACCTTAAGCTATTTCTATTACCTAAAGGTAGACGGCGTACCTTACATACGCCACTTTAGGGTGGGTGTCCATGTATCTATGTCATAATAATTCGCTATCTCGCAGGCCTACTCGGCTTGACATCGCTGGAGCGTCCATATATGTCCATGTATCTGTGCTCTTCTATCAATGGATCGTCCATATATGTCCATGTAACTTATTGTTGAGACTATTATAACTACTTACTTTCCACCCGAGGAGACTCTATAAGCATATCTGCCAGTAGTTTAAGCTCCTTTTCCTTTAGGTTGGACTCTGAAACCCACGGCTCAAAATTATCTCGAATAACTTTCAAATCCCCCCCTAACTCGCGAGCGGCCATTATCAATTGTAGATATGCTATGGGGTCCGTTGGATCAATATGTAGTAAATCTATAGCAGCCTTGTAAGCTGCTTCATAGTTTCCCTTTTTAAACTGCACTACATAGTTAGCTTTAATAGACTGATATTCTTCAACTATTCCTTTGTCTTTAGCAAAGACTGTAAATGAACATAGCGCAATAAGCATCACGCTCACAAATAGATA
The DNA here is from genome assembly GCF_000238295.3 of Pseudoalteromonas rubra. Lineage (NCBI taxonomy): Bacteria > Pseudomonadati > Pseudomonadota > Gammaproteobacteria > Alteromonadales > Pseudoalteromonadaceae > Pseudoalteromonas > Pseudoalteromonas rubra. The sequence goes on along the minus strand of NZ_AHCD03000029.1, from coordinate 28,276 downwards.
GAATTTATGCATCGAAATTCCTTAATAAAAAAGTTAAAGCCATATATTTTTAAACCACTAGTTCGGTAAGTATAAAGTACCTTTCCCACTTGCCGGCACAGTATTCATAAAGTCATCCCACTGACTTGGATTAATAGTCATGCATCCAGCAGAACCTTTCCATGTGTTGCTATACCCTTTGTGCACACGAATGAAATTAGCAGTACTACCTTGCTGAGGAAAGTTTGGGTTCGGAGCCGTAGTCGGAACAAACCCATCTCCATTAACTGATAAAGCAGGTTGACCTCTGTGTAACCCATGTGTCAAATCATACTGTCCTCCCTGTACTTGTGGGTACGCATCTGTTCCCCGGACATTTGGGTTTCTGGGCTTATAAGGATTTGGTGTACTGCTACCTTCAAAAGTACCTAAAATATTACCGTGTTCATCAAGCACTGTAACTTCCTGACTATAAACTGCATGCTCTGACGTTCCATCTGCACCAAACCTCACCTCCCACTGCCCGCTACCTTTACCAACACCAAATGCCGCATAAATCTCCCTAACCGACTCCCCAGCCTGATTCAACAAGAACTGCATGGCCCCAGTACGAGCACCATTGGCAAATTTACCGCCAGTAATTGCTGAGACTGTACCACCAATAATCGACGAGACTACCGTGCCTTTTGCTATCTGGGTAGCACTCAGCCCAGCACCGCCTGGCAGGAACGCACCACCCGCAGCCTTGGTTATACCTGCACTCACAAACCCATGACCAAACTTGCCGCCACTCAAAACGGAAGATACCCCCCCAACCACAGCATGCGCTGTAATTTGTGCCGCGATTTGGCCTGAGGTCAACAGGTTACCACCAAATTTCGTTAATAGGTTGCTATTTACATGGAAAGCGTTGTAGTTACCCAAATTGTTGAAATGGTTACCTATTGCCTTGAATGCCTGGGAAGTAACAGCCGCAATCATCCCCGCTCTAAACGCCTGAGAGGAAGAGCCCCCCATCGCCCGGGTGAATTCATAACTCCAGTAAGCTGAACAGGCCGGTGCACAGAAAGACGCAACAATACTACCCACAATATTGACCGCTTCAGCGCCAAACACTTTCGCAGCACCGCGGATCACATTTCTCTGGAGCTTCTTAAGTGGTTTAAACAAATACCCACTCGGATCCGTATACGAAAGCGGATTATTCAGCACGTATGTATAGGCGTTATAATTCTGCAAATTATTCGGCGCCTGCACCACCGGATCCGCCTGCATAAACCGGCCGGTGTCTGCATCGTAGATCCGACCATTCATATGAATGATGCGGTTGTCGCCGCCCAGCGTAATCGGCTCATGGCCCGTGTAACTGCGGCTATTCGCCGGCACCCGGGTAAAGATCCCCAGGGAGGCCGTGGACCAATGGGTATAACTGGCGTCGCTGCTGGGTGGCCTGACTATCTCGCTTTGTTTGCCAAATACGTCATAGCTAAAGCGTTTGAGGAGCTTACCGGCGTAGTCGGTAATGGCCACCACAGAGCCCTGATGGTCGGTAAACAGCCATTGCAGGCTGGCCTGCCCATTGGGGTGATAGGTCTGCACCGCATCGCCGTTAATGCTGCGGCGCACATAGTGCTGATTGGCAAATTCGCCGCTTGCGCCTTCATCCACAATCTCCAGCGCACCAACATAGTAGATGGTTTTACTGCCTTCTGTGCGCTTGTAACGGCGATTATTGGCATCATATGTAAAGGTGACCGTCTCGCCATTCTGAGTGATGGAGGTCACTTTATTACGGGCGCTGTAATCCAGTGTGCGTGTGTGTACACGGCCATTCAGGTGCACCGTGGCAGACAGCTGATTGCCATTGGCATCGTAGCTGAAAGTTTCGGTCTGCGACCCTTTAACCCGCTCATGGATGGCATGCAAGGGTTCACCTGCCTTGCCATACTTCTGCGTCCAGCCATCTTTGTTCTTGAGATTGCCATTCGGGTCATAAACGTAGCGCTCATCGCCATTCACTTTGGTAACCCGGTTCAGCGTATCGTAACCAAAGGTGGTCGCGGTTGCTTCTGCCGTCAGGGCGCGGCTGGTCAGATTGCCCAGCGCATCAAAGGTGTAACTGTGCTGCTGAATGTAACGGTAAGCACTGTGCTCATCTACACCCAGCGTTTTCAGGTTGCCACGGCTGTCGTAGCCCACCACCATACTGAAGTAGCCTTTTTTATAGCCGGTCACTCGTCCGGCACTGTCTTCAGACTCGGCAACATAGTAAAGCTGCCCGGCACTGCCCTCGCGTGCTTCCTGCTTCTGATACACCTGGCCCGCGCGGTAATACAAGCGCTGGCCCCGGGCTTCCACAAAGCGGCCGCGATCCCGGGTGCGCCGGTAATCATCAAACTGCTGGAATACCCGGCCGTATTCGTCAAAGGTGGTCAGCTGCACAACACATTTCGCGTCATGCACTGAGGCCAGCGCGTCGGTTATCCGCACATCTTTGGTGGCCGGCTCGTAGCTGACTTCATTTTTACAGCTCAGGTTGCTTTCTAAATCGGTGACCGACGCCACCTGACGTCCCAGCGGATCATACAGGTATGACCGTACCCAGCTGCCACGTTGCTCCCTGTCCAAACGCCAGGGCTGGCTGGCATGGTAGTGCCACTGGCTATCAACCACATCGTTAATTTTGAGCTGTGTTTTACGGCCAAGGCTGTCATACACAAAGCTCTGCGTATCGCCATTGGCGTCGGTTTGTGTTAGCAGCTCGCCCAATGCATTGTAGGTGTACTGCCAGTTACCCCGGTCAACATCTTCGGTGCGCTTTTTACGGCCCGTGATCAGGTTGTAGCTGTTGGTTATCAGTACAGCGCCACCATCAGCAGAGGACTGCACCGTTTCCAGCAGGCCTAGGGTGTTGTAGGTGTAGGTCAGCACGTGGCCGGCCTGATCCGTTACCGTGTGCTTCTCGCCATACTCATTGTGTGTGGTGATGGTCGTTTGGGTCCCTCCCGGAATATCACTGCTATTTTTAGCTGTCACTTTCACGGTGAGCGTCCGATCCGCCACATCCTGCGTCGTCGTTAAGTCCAGTTGATGGTCCTGAACCTCGGTAACACGGTCCAGCACATCATAATGGGTGTGGGTTGAGGCGCTCCCTGCCGGGGTAACAACCACAGCCCGGCCAAACTTATCGTAATGGGTGGTATCCTGTAACCATTGGCCCTTAGGGGTTAGTCGTGCCTTACCCAGCACGCGACCCTGGCGATCAAAGTAACTACGTGCCACCAGCTCCGTATTCACATAGGTTGCACTGGCAAAGACACAGTAGGCAGGCGCACCGATTGAGCAGTCCGTCAACAGAGTGCGTTGCTGTGCCCCGCTGGGTGAATAGCTGCCAATGCTGCGGCGCACATAGTGCTGATTGGCAAATTCGCCGCTTGCGCCTTCATCCACAATCTCCAGCGCACCAACATAGTAGATGGTTTTACTGCCTTCTGTGCGCTTGTAACGGCGATTATTGGCATCATATGTAAAGGTGACCGTCTCGCCATTCTGAGTGATGGAGGTCACTTTATTACGGGCGCTGTAATCCAGTGTGCGTGTGTGTACACGGCCATTCAGGTGCACCGTGGCAGACAGCTGATTGCCATTGGCATCGTAGCTGAAAGTTTCGGTCTGCGACCCTTTAACCCGCTCATGGATGGCATGCAAGGGTTCACCTGCCTTGCCATACTTCTGCGTCCAGCCATCTTTGTTCTTGAGATTGCCATTCGGGTCATAAACGTAGCGCTCATCGCCATTCACTTTGGTAACCCGGTTCAGCGTATCGTAACCAAAGGTGGTCGCGGTTGCTTCTGCCGTCAGGGCGCGGCTGGTCAGATTGCCCAGCGCATCAAAGGTGTAACTGTGCTGCTGAATGTAACGGTAAGCACTGTGCTCATCTACACCCAGCGTTTTCAGGTTGCCACGGCTGTCGTAGCCCACCACCATACTGAAGTAGCCTTTTTTATAGCCGGTCACTCGTCCGGCACTGTCTTCAGACTCGGCAACATAGTAAAGCTGCCCGGCACTGCCCTCGCGTGCTTCCTGCTTCTGATACACCTGGCCCGCGCGGTAATACAAGCGCTGGCCCCGGGCTTCCACAAAGCGGCCGCGATCCCGGGTGCGCCGGTAATCATCAAACTGCTGGAATACCCGGCCGTATTCGTCAAAGGTGGTCAGCTGCACAACACATTTCGCGTCATGCACTGAGGCCAGCGCGTCGGTTATCCGCACATCTTTGGTGGCCGGCTCGTAGCTGACTTCATTTTTACAGCTCAGGTTGCTTTCTAAATCGGTGACCGACGCCACCTGACGTCCCAGCGGATCATACAGGTATGACCGTACCCAGCTGCCACGTTGCTCCCTGTCCAAACGCCAGGGCTGGCTGGCATGGTAGTGCCACTGGCTATCAACCACATCGTTAATTTTGAGCTGTGTTTTACGGCCAAGGCTGTCATACACAAAGCTCTGCGTATCGCCATTGGCGTCGGTTTGTGTTAGCAGCTCGCCCAATGCATTGTAGGTGTACTGCCAGTTACCCCGGTCAACATCTTCGGTGCGCTTTTTACGGCCCGTGATCAGGTTGTAGCTGTTGGTTATCAGTACAGCGCCACCATCAGCAGAGGACTGCACCGTTTCCAGCAGGCCTAGGGTGTTGTAGGTGTAGGTCAGCACGTGGCCGGCCTGATCCGTTACCGTGTGCTTCTCGCCATACTCATTGTGTGTGGTGATGGTCGTTTGGGTCCCTCCCGGAATATCACTGCTATTTTTAGCTGTCACTTTCACGGTGAGCGTCCGATCCGCCACATCCTGCGTCGTCGTTAAGTCCAGTTGATGGTCCTGAACCTCGGTAACACGGTCCAGCACATCATAATGGGTGTGGGTTGAGGCGCTCCCTGCCGGGGTAACAACCACAGCCCGGCCAAACTTATCGTAATGGGTGGTATCCTGTAACCATTGGCCCTTAGGGGTTAGTCGTGCCTTACCCAGCACGCGACCCTGGCGATCAAAGTAACTACGTGCCACCAGCTCCGTATTCACATAGGTTGCACTGGCAAAGACACAGTAGGCAGGCGCACCGATTGAGCAGTCCGTCAACAGAGTGCGTTGCTGTGCCCCGCTGGGTGAATAGCTGCCAATCTCACCGCCAAACGCATCATAGTAAGTGTACTGCGACACCCCATCGGCATTACGGGCCTCCGTCACCTGACCGTACTTATTGCGCGATATCACCTGCGCGGTGGTGAATATTCCATTGTACTGCGACACCACATAGCGCCCTTCACTGTCGTAGGACGTGGTGCTGGTTCGGTTGACAGGCTCTGAACAACCGTCTTTACTCTGCACCTGCTTGCTGGTGAGGTTACCAAAATTATCATAGCCATTCGTGGTTTTCAGGTAGGCATCGCACGCCCCCTGAGGCTCAACCGTCTCCGTTTCAAGCAAACCTTTCAAGGCACCACTTTGTATATAAGTGAACGCACTGCTGCGGGTCACATCGGCCAGGCCTTTACGGGTATGCGTTACCGTCGTGCTGCGCAAACGACCCAGTATCTTGTCTGCCTCAGCGCCATAATCGTTCACTGTGCTGACCCTTGATATGGCACCCGTCGGGGTCTGTGCCAGCAGCAAGTCCTCGGCTGTGCCGCTGATGTCATATTGGCTGACCACCAGGTTAGTGACATTCCCGTAGCTGTCTTGCTCGGTCTGGGTCTGGCTACAGTCATATCCGGCTATGCCATGGTTGTCGCTGTTCACCCGGGCACTACAGCTGCGGCTGTCCTGATTATAGATTTGATAAACATGCCCTGACATGGGCTGCTCTGATGTCACCTTGTAGTGATCAATGGCATCACTCAGCACCTGTGCCCTGCCATTCACATACAGTGTTTTGGTAGTACGCTTTGGCATGCCGGTACGCGGAAAGAGCTGTTCGTACTCTGTGCGTGTGGCAATGCGCAGACCGTCTTTGGTGGTGTTGGTCGTCAGCGCTGCAAAGCCCAGCCAGCCGCGGCCACCAAATTGCACCCGTGCGCCTTCATATTCATAGGTCACGCTCAGCGTTGAATCGCCCGTTTGTGTATCCAGGGCGCTGGTTTGTACCTCACGAACCAGTCTGGCACCGGCAGCCAGGTCGGTCACTTTCAGGCCACTGTCGGTTTGCATTTGTGCGGTGACCGCCGCATCGCCTTTGCGATACACGGCAGGGTCGGACATATCACCGTAGTAAACTCTGGTCTGATTGCCCATGCCCTGCGTGATGGTACTCAGGCGCCCGGCCCCAAACTGCTGATAGGTTCGGCCATATTGGGTGATCTGATGCTTAGTTTGCGCCACCAGCTCAGGGGTGCTGTCACCATCCATGTCTGCAAAGAACACCATGGTGTCAGGCGTAGGCGTCTGGTCAATCCGGTAGGCCGCCTCCGTGGGGGTGTTAAAGGTCCGGGTACCCGGCTCAAACTCATAACGGTACAAGCCATACCCCTGTGCCCCTGTGGTCGATTTACCCGTCACATACAGCTCTGTTTGACCGTCACCATCAAGATCGGCCAGCTGGGGTGCCCAAAGTGCCACTTCTCGTTTGATGTTGACGTTATCAGGGGGCGTCAGGGTAATAAATCCTTCCTGATCAAAGCGCAACCCTTCTCCGAGTGATGGGCGGATCAGCGCAACTTCCCAGTCGTCATCCGTATTCTGATACATCAGATCCAGCGTGCCGTCACCGTTGATGTCCATGGGCGTCAGGCTGCTATGCACAACATGCACAGATGAGTTAGTGCCTACTTCGAATTTATGTTTACGATTAGCCGGGTCGTAGCGGTTATAGTAGACAAAGACTAAGTCGTACTTACCGGCCTGACTACATCCGGCAGACAAACAGGCAGATGTCACCAGATCAGCCTTGCCGTCAAAGTCCATATCCATAAAGTAAAACGGGGCATCGCGCTCCAATTCACGCACGATGTCCTGGTGATAACCCAAAGACACATCCTCATTCAGCACCAGACGCGGCTGCCGATATCCCGTTGAATCGGTATACATTAAGTCCTCGAAGCCATCCCCATTGGCATCGCCAGTACGGAGCGCATCAATACTCATGCTGCCCGACAAAATCTCACTCTGCCAGGGTGCTGCATCAAACGTGAAATACACCCACTCACTGTTGGCATTGTTGCGTGATTCAATGGTCTGGACCAACAGCCCCTGGGTGCCGTCACCTTCAAGATCAAAGGGCATCATAGTAACGCTGTCTTTACGGGTATTGGTGTCTATTACCTGACATTGAGATGTGCCATCCCCCTTTATCAGACACAGCTCATGCTTGCGGGTATCCTCCAGCTGAATAAGTGTGACCAGCTCCGGCTCACCATTGCCATCGCTATCCAGCAAACTGGTGGCAACAATCTTCTCACGCATATCGACGCTAAGCAGCGTCTGGCTGGCTGACATTTCTGGATAGGTTTTGGTGTCTTCATAGTCAAACGTCACTGGCTGTTTGCATATTGCACTCCCGTCAGACACAGGCCGGTCGCAATGACGCACCTGCCTGAGCTGGCGCACACCATTGGCCCCTCGCTCCATCTGCAACTCATAGTAGTGCAGCGGCGTTTCACCCTGGCTCACCCGAATACCCGTCAACTCCGCCTTCGCCAGCATGGGCTCAGACTTAGGCTCAAGGCTGTAAGCCAGATTACGTACAGACCCTGCCTGATAGTTAAAGGTCACGGTATAACCGCTATATTTTATGCTCGATAACACCGTTTCCAGGTGACCTAGTGCAAAGTCCGCATAGGTATCTGAGCCACCATGACGATAGCGATACTGAATGACGTTTGCAGCAGGCTCCGTTGCAGAGCCCGCAGCCGCAACACTGTCCATGCTTTGTCGTAACAACCAGCTGGTCGGGTATTGTTTCCCTCCGGCCTGGCTATTGTCTGTGCCGCCATAAATGCGTTTGCTGCCATCTTTACCGTACACAACAAACTGCACCTTGTAGTCTTCTTCCCCTGCCTCAATCTCAATGCGCTGCTGGGAATTCATTTCAGTACGATACTTTGCACCCACCTTACCGTGATCTGCGTTGTTGATCAGTATGAGTCGCTGACCATCCAGGCAATAGCGGTCTTCATTATCCAGACCAATGGAAATCGGTTTAAACGCGCCATCCTGTGCCAGCGTCTGACGGCAGCGCGTAATGGCTGAACCTGCTGACAATTGCCACCCCTGAGCGACTGACGATGTGGGTTGCTGACTGTTGTAATTAAGGCTCACCTCAGGTGTAACCCCGGCTATCCCCTGTGGCAACGCAATGGGAATGCTGTAGGTTGCAGCCCCTTGCTCGTTCACCCGAAAACTGCCCGCTGTAAAGCTGTACTTATGGTGGGTGTCCAGCTCACTGCTGCTCGCCGCTTCAAAACTGGCAGTCGCCAGCGGCGGGGAATGCGGGGTTATCTGGCCTTGTGATAAACTATCCAGCACAGTAACGGTTTGCTCGGCCGACGGCGTCGAGCAGAATTCGGTTTTACTGTTTGGGTTGGCCGTATTCAGTGCCACGTCAATACAGGCCTGAGCATAAAAACGGTGGCTGCCATTGGGATAAACCAGCACCGCCTCTGCCTGACGATTCGCCGCCGCATGGCTGGTTGGTGCAGTATTGCTGGCCACATCCACCAGCTTAAACCTGGCCAGATCGCGTCCGTAGCTAAATTCAGCCTTGATACGGCCTGCGCCTTCGAGCGTTAATGCCAGATCCGGGGCACTTAATAAGCCATCACGGGGGTCGAGTTTATTGGTGCCGAGTACCGTTTCTGCCACGTCACTGATGTTGTCGCCATCCGAGTCAACCCAGTCATTACACAGAGCATCCGTATAACAATGGCCGTAGTAGTAATACAGCGTGCTGACTGCCGCCTGATTATAAGTCACGGCATACCCCGACGACCACTGAACCTCAAGCAGGAACTGCGCCTTCGACAGATCGGTATTCAGCCTGTTGATCCAATAGGCTCTGTCGTAACCCGCCAGGCCATTGGCCGACAAGTGATACATCAGATTGATCAGTTGATCGTAAAACTGCGTCGCGCTGAGTGACAGTGCAAAACGCTGTCGGCCCTCTTCTGACGCTAACATGGCATTCGCCACTTCCAGCAGCGTAACATTGTGATGCTCGACTGCATAAGCCAGAAAAGACAATTCATGGCGGGTCAGATCCCGGCCTAAAACCAGGTAGCCAAGACGCAACAGCGGATACAGCGCACTTACATCATCACCTGGCGTCCAGCCTGCGGGAAACGCCTGGGTAAATGCGCTCAGCAAAGGTGAGTTGTTCACGTCGCCCCAGCTGAGAGGGTGTAAACCTGCGACCTGACGGTCCAGCTTGTGTAGCTGGCCATCTTCGGTAAGCGCCCAGATCTGATTACCGACTACAAAAGGTTTCTGGCTCACCTTAGCGCCCAGCTGGTATAAATAGTCTATGGCGCCGGTTGTGGCATTGAGTACATATAAAGCGCCGTCCGCAGAGCCATAAAATAACTGCGCACTGGGCTGGTCGTCACCGACCACCAGGCCTTCCGCTTCAACAGGTCCGCGCGTGGTGGTTTTCCATAACTGGGTGCCTATCTGGCTCCAGGCGTAAATATGGTGATCCTCCGATCCGGCAAACACCACATCGCTGCCAACGCCCGAGCGGGTTACTACCGGGCGGGAACTGAGCCGTCCGCCCGTTTGACGATACCACTGGGTTTGCAGGTCTTTCTCGGCGTAAAGTGCATTTCCTTTACCTAAATACTGCTGTCCGTTAAAGCCAACCGTGGGTGTATAGTTGAGTGGGTCTGCCACGTCACCAGAGGTGTTATCCGCGTTGTAGGTTGAATACCTAGCACCGCTTAGCGCATTTTTAATGCCCACCACAAAGCCACCCTGCGTATAGGCTTGATCGATAAACTTAGGGACCTTAATCCTGAGCTCACTGCTGTCGGTATAGACAATATCGGCGGCATCGAGCTGATGGCTGGAGCCGGTGGTGTTTTGCTGCACCGATACGATATTGCCCTGTGGGGCAAACGCAACACCGGTTACCACATATTCCCGTTCGCCACTGCCGGGGGTAACCGACACAACTTTTGCATTCACATGCTGAACAGTGAAAGTACTTTGTGCACTCTGGACACTCTGCGCGCCATTGCGGTTAAATGCCGTGACCCGGTACGTAACCGTCTGGTTTGCAATGGGTCGCGTGATCTCATATTGCGCTTCCGGTGCACTGGCACTATAGGGACGGGCTTCCAATTGCTGGCTCAACACTATCCAGTCGCTGTTCGTCGATCTGCGCTCAAGTTTAAAATACAGCGCTAAGTCTGCCTGGCTGGCATAATTCGACGCGGATTCAATGTTGAGTGTATAAGGGCCAAAATAATAGTCGTCGTTATCAAAATAAGCCGGTGGGGGCGCATCGCCCTGATTGTGGATGGTCGTTTGAGCACAGAGTGCGGCATTGTAGGTCTTCGGCCCCGTGTGATCGGCATTTGAAGCAATCGCGCAATACACAGCACGTTTATTATGATCCAGCGGTGATTTTGTGATGCTGTGCTGTAACGCCAGATTGTCTGCGCTGAGCAATGGCCCAGTGCGATGCCACTTTGTCAGGTCATGATCCCATGCCTGATCTGCGGTGCCAACAAACTCGTACAGCTGATACCCGTTGGCATGATCTGCTTCACTTCTTTCTAGCGTAATATTGATCACCCCCGGAGATGCAGCGCCATCATGGGCCAGTATCACTTTTGGATTCTTGGGCACCTCAGAGTTCAGAGTGAGTGGATAGGCACCTGCGCTGTCAATGGCCCGCTCAGTAGAGGGACTGCACACACTGCCCTGTCGCAAGTAGGCTCTGGCCGTCACATTCAGTTGTTTCGGTAATGCTGCCGAAGGCGTCCATTTCAGTTTTGCGACCAGCCTGTTCTCTTGATCTTCCAGCTTTGGCAGGGCCTGCCTGACATCCGCACTGGCGATCACCCCACCCGCGCCCTCACTGACCAGGGCAACTCGACACAAATAACTGGTTTCAGAGCTTAATGCGCCAACCAGAATTTCTTCCTCGTACTCTACGTCGCGCATTCGATATATCCCTCCACCCGGGTTCGGGACATGCAGCGCAACGCCCGCACTTTGGATGGTGGAAAAGGTCAGCGAGGAGTGCGCCTGAGCATCCGTTAACCCGGAGTTGTCATTCACCTGGACTAACAAGTGGTAACGCCCGGGCTGTGGCACTGAGAACTCTGCGGTATAGGTATTGTCTTGCCCCTGTACTAAAGCGCTGCTCACCGAAGTAGCCCCTTCGCAGCTGGTCAGCGCGGCAGACGACGCTGCGCGCGGCATGTAACACACTGAGATTCGGTCTTTACTGACGGCCTGACTGTCATCGACCACGGAAAACGCCAGCTTAAGCTTGGTGCCCGGCAAAACGACATCGTCCCGGAGTGATACGTTCGTCAGGTTTGGCCGGGTTGCCACATTGATCGAAATTTCGTTGGATTCCCCTCCTCCGGCTAATGCCTTGAACGTTGTGGTTCGAGACAGCCGAATTTGCCGGTAACAGTGTGTCTCGCTTTTATTGACAGTGTTGTCGCCAGATTTGAAGCACTGTGCATTCAGCAACCCGGTGCTCAATTCGAGTTCACCTGCGCTGTACAGCTTAATATTATCGTTGTTCGCCTTCAGCGTAGCTGAACTAGGCCAGTTGGCCGGGGTTTCATCCTGGTCCTGAATATATCCAACCGCAATGGCGTCGCGTGGACCAGACAAAATGGTGCCGTTCTCCAGCGGCTGGCCGTCCATGTTATACAGTGACAGGGAGATGCTTGAGCTGGTGTTCTCTTCCGTGATGACGTCAGGTTGGTGCTCAACGGTGGATGACAAGCCATAGCTGTCTGTGGCCGTAGCCCTGAAGGTACGATGCTGCCCATACCCCAGCTCGTAGTTAAACGTAGCGGCAACCTCAGCACCACTATCAAAGCCTGCACACCGTCCTGCCTGATTGCTGGAACATGAAATCATTGTTTCACAGCCATCAGAATCTTCGAGACAAACTTCCAGAGAGTGAATATCACGCCCTGCGTCTTTGGCTGTCGCCGTCAGGGTGATGGTTTTTTTGTCTTCTTGCTGCTCTCTAGAGCTGGTAAGTGTGACCTGGGGTAGAGTGGCTTCAACAACAAGAATACCGGGGCTGCAAGAAGCTGTTTCAAAGTATCGGCCATCTATTATTTCTCCTCCCATTAACCCTTCAAGCAGTGGATGATCTTCACCGTATGAATAAGTGACGTTCAACGAGTAATAACCTGTCTCCGATACTGTTACTGTTTTATTTTGAGTTGCACCTGTCACTCTAACTGTTTGAGTGTTTTTCGTTCTATGATTAGTTAAAACTGCGCTAGCAAATTGACCAAACAATGTTTGGCTATAAATTTCAAATGTTATATCTATGGGGAAATCTGTGTCGCTATTGACGACAACTGGATTACCATTCCTTAAGCAAAAACCTTCTCTGTACCTCAGCTCTGCATCTACACTAGATTTTACTGGCTTTGGTTCTATTGCCCAGGTTGGAAAACTTAATACCAATACCAGAAACAAAATCATTTGACCGATTCGCTTATTCATTGCCAGCTCCCACTTCCTTGGTCCATTCCACGGTGATCATGTTGTCGTTATAGGCAGCATTTTGGATGCTGCGCGCCAGCTCCCGCTCTGATGGCAGACGCAAGGGGGCAGAAAAATGGTCGATGGGGCCACCGGGCCCAATGGGATCTATAGGACCACCGGGCCCAATGGGATCTATAGGACCACCGGGCCCAATGGGATCTATGGGGCCGCCGGGGTTGATCGGATCAACGGGGTCTGTCGGTCCAGTAGAGCCATTGCCATTAATTGTGCCCGGCTCATCAATTGAAATCGCCGCAACACTGCGCTCCCCATTGTCAGATCGGGTAAATGGAAGATAAAGGGTACGTGCCTGTGCGTCCGCAGAGGGGGTAACCAGATAGTCGCTCTGGCGCATCACAGAAGGCAAATAGGCACTTTGGTATAACCCGCTCAATGCCTCATCGTACTCCATGACCAGTCCCTTACGATCAATGAATACAATGCTGGGCTCATAGAGCGGTTGCGTAAACCCAGGTCCGGACAACAGGCGGCTGGCACTCATAGTGTCATCAATGGGGCCACCCGTGCCTGCCATCCGTTTGACCATCACGGCACCGGCGATAACACCGTCAGAGGTTGTCTTGCAATTGACTCTGGTAGAGTGTTGTACAGCAAGCCGACATACTTCGCCGCTACCATCTAAGCGGCTGACGCCAAAGTAGAGGTGACCATCGAACGACAAGGGCTGATTAACCACTTTGCCGCTGAGCCGCTGTGTCCAGACCACTTTGACCTGCGCCTGACTGTGATCTACTTTGTGCAGCGAATTGTGCTTATCTACCAGAAACAGATATTTATCATCAACGGCCACAACGGTGCGCGGCACAGGATCAAGCCCGATGGATTGTAAACGCACAGAATAGACCCCGTGATGGACGGTATCAGGGTCTGCAACCTCATGATAAATAAGCTGGAGTTGTTTTTCGACTGTTCGCTGGTTGAGGCCTTCAGCACGGAGTGTAAAGCGGGCACTCTGGCCCAGTTTGACCGTTTCACTGCCATGACCCGGTAAGCCGGTGCGATAGGGCTGACCGTCTTTCAGTAAGCTGACATTATGCGCACCAGCCACTTTCCAGCTCAGCTTGGTCTGCTCCCAGGGGAGCACCGTCAGACTGTCGGTCTGGAATGACTCTATACTCAGATAATAGTGCTGTGCATCATATTGCTGCGCAACAAAGCCCGCTCCGCAGCCGACCTGATTACAGGGAATGATCAAATAGCGGGCATCACTGAATGGCGCAGCTAATGTATAACTGCGACCATAACTTTGATAACGAGGTATAAAAACCTCGCTCGTGTTTGGTAAAGGGGCACTACCGGCATTCGCCTGGCTGAGTTGGTCTCTCTCGTTGCCCATAATACCCGTGTCAATCGCCCTGTTATCTCGTGCCTGATAAACCTCATAGCCACGATACGCTTCGATGTAATAGTAAGTTGCCCCCGAAACGGCGACCCAGCTGAGCTGATCGCTGCTGCCTTTCAGATGTATCCCACTGGCATGAGGGGGCAATTGAGGGACATACCGATTAAACCCGGACGTTTGCTGCGCATTGACGGCCTGAATGCTGCCAAAGGAAATTAACAACAAAAAACAAAAATTAAACCAACCCAAAACAACACCACTTTGAATGTTAAATTATTTGGTGCGAAATGTATCAACATTAGTAAGTTACGGAAACCTGAAACAGAAACAAGTGGCCAAAAAGCAAACAAAACACCGCAATTTATGATTAAATTCATGAGAAAAGATCGCGAATGTATTTATTGTTAAAGAAAAATGACAGGCTGGCTTGTCTTCCCTGCTGACAATTTCATTTTGCCTATCTGGTCAGATGTGTTACCTATATGACATGACGTCGTGCGAATAAAATACAATGATGAAGATCCATACCCTCGAAGGCTATATTCAGAATATCTACCTGGTAGAGTATCCGGACAGGCTGCTCTTGCTGGATGGTTGCAGCCGTGCAGACGTGGGACTGATCCGCCGGTTTATAACCGATGAATTGCACCGCCCGTTGCATCAACTCAAATTAATTGTGGTGACCCACATGCACCCGGACCATGCAGGCGGGGCTCATGCCTTAAGAAAAGTCAGCGGCGCGCAGATAGCCACAGCGAATTGCCCGGGTCAGTGGTATCAGGGGATAGATGGCATGCTGATGCATTTGTCGGACATCGCACTGGCCCTGTGGGTTGCCGGACGTAAACGCAAAGCACGAAAAAACCTCTGGTATACCCGCACCCTTGAGCCAGATATCTATTTGCCCGACGGTGTGTCATTACCCGGGTTTGAAGACTGGCAGGTGCTGCACACCCCGGGTCACACCGACCGGGATATCAGCCTGTATCATGCACAGCGCAGTACCGTGTATATTGCCGATGTGATGGTGCAGGTGCGCGGCAAGCTGATCCCCCCCTATCCGGTGTTTTACCCCCGATTGTATCGCGCAACTCTGCTGAAACTGCAACAGCTTGCGCCAGATACGGTGATGCTGGCACACCACAGTGAAATTGCCTTTGCCGACATAGACTTTGAGCAGCTGTTACAGCGCGCGCCCAGACAACCGGTGACCCACTGGCGCTCAGTCAAAACCAAGACCAGAAAGGCGCTGGGGCTGAGTCACTCCTCACCCTGATACGGCACTTTTAAATACCCGGATAAAGGCGTCGATGTCTTCCACAGTGGTGTAAATATGCGGAGATACGCGGATCCCCAGCTTACGTGCATCGACCGCAATACCGGCCTCCCGTAACGTCGCCAGCACCTGATCCTGCTTATCCTCCACATTGAGGATCGCCGTGCCAGAGCAGCGCTTTGCATCCGTCGGGGCGATGTACCAGGGTGCCAGCTCGGCCTGCAAGCGCTTCAGTAATGTCAGATTGTGTGCCCGCACTTGCTCGACCCCCAGCTCTGCAAAATACTGGATGCTGTGGGCAGCAAAAATATAGGCAGCGACGGACGGCGTGCCGCCCCAGAACCTCAGCGCAGTGTGGTGAGGCGTAAAGTGGTGAATATCAAATTCCACAGGATTTTGATGAGAGAACCAGCCGACATCTTTAGGCTGACACGCCTCAATAATATCGGGGTTAACCCAGATAAACCCGGCACCAGGTCCACCACACAGCCATTTAACACAGGAGCCCAGCACACAATCCGCAGCACAGTCTGACAGGTCGATGGGGATCACGCCTGCCGCCTGCGCCACATCGACTATGACCCGACAGCCCTGTGCTTTTGCCAGCTGGGTGATGGCTGAAACGGGTGCTTGTTGCCCCGTATTGGAGTACACCTGACTGACAAAGACCCAGTCGATATCGTCATCCAGATGTTGCTGCCAGACGCTTAAGTCTGACATATCCAGTGCTGCTGGGATAAAGCGGATCTCGACATCCGGCACCGCTTGCTGCAACACAAACCCCATGCTGGGAAAATCACTTTCACTCATCAGCACACGCACGGTTTGCTTACCCGTTTCCGGCAAACTCATAACCCATTTCGTCAGGCCGCTGGAGAGGTTACTTTGCGGACAAAATGACTCTGCCTGGCTGTTAAACAAGCTGGCCAGGGCAGCGGTAAACTGCTGTATGCCGTCTATCCACTGATACCAGGGCTCATGATTATCACCTGCCCAGGGATCAAAATAGCGTGTCATAAAGTCCTGCCTGGCCGTCACCAGCGGCCGGCCTACCGAGTGGCTGAGTAAATAATGGCCCTGCGGTAACGAGAAATCGGCCTGTTTCATTGTGTGTCCTTTGCTATGCTGCGACGCAGCGTATTTAAATCATCAAAGCGGGTAAAGACATCTTCACGTTTTGCCGCCGCCCGTTTGTCTCGCAATAATGCCAGCTGGTTCAGCAACACAGGCAAAGGCGGCCCACTGGCAGTCACTTTGTCCAGGTGCTCAGTGTTCATATCACCCGAAGGCTGTGCAATGTATTTTTCTACCAGCTGATTATGATGCTGAATAGCGGTGTCGCCATGCAGCTTGCACACTTGTACAAATGCGCTCGCCGCTTCCTGATACCAACGACTGGTATGATGCTGCGGCGCCGCTGCCACAAATGCATCCATCAGATTAGGCAAGCGCATACACTCGCGCAACGTGGCCTGATCTTCGGGCATCATATAGAGGAATTTATCCACCAGCATCTGGGCGTAATTGACATCATTGGCCTGGCACAAGCCCAGCAGCATATCGATCACATTGATCCCGGCGAAGTCCCCTGCATTGGCCCCCCGATATACCTCCTTACCCACCCGATAAGGCTTGTAATAAGGTCGCACAACGTAAAAGAAGGCATCGGTATCCAGCTGCTCAAACAAACACTGGTTGGAGCGGATCACGTCTAACAGGCCTTCTTTGACCTGGTTCAGCAGCACCGGCGTCATTGGGTGCGAAATGCCCAGAGGCTGGATCTTTAACAAACACTCCGCGGCACGTTTATAGGCCAAAATAGCACGGGTATTGTAATCAATGAATAACTGCTCAGCCGGATGACTGGTAAAGCGTTTATATACCCCATCAACCGCACGATTATGTGTGGTCAGGTGGGCCGTTGCAAAACGAGGCGTCACGCCAATTGACGCGCCAATGTGCATCGCCAGCGCAGAGGCTTCTTTGAGTGGTGAATAGTGCTCACGGCTGGGCTCGGTCAATTCATGACGACGACATGCCGCCATGTACAGGCCGACATTGCCAAGCAGGTCGAACGCATTGTCGAACCCTTCATCGGTATTGCCTTCTGCCAGCAAGGCCTGGATATGTTGCTGACCTTCGTTTAATAGTTGTTGTTTTATCTGGTCTTCTACGCCCACAA
Source organism: Pseudoalteromonas rubra (assembly GCF_000238295.3). Classification (NCBI taxonomy): domain Bacteria; kingdom Pseudomonadati; phylum Pseudomonadota; class Gammaproteobacteria; order Alteromonadales; family Pseudoalteromonadaceae; genus Pseudoalteromonas; species Pseudoalteromonas rubra. Next base: position 10,738 of record NZ_AHCD03000029.1, on the reverse strand, counting down.
CATTCGCCTTATCCTGCTGCTGCCAGTATGCAGCCTCCAGCGTGTCGTTGAGCGTAACAAAATCACTGCGGATCCAGTGATCAAATGCCTGTGTCAGCGTAGTCATGACGAACTCCTTAACTTTGAGCTCTCAGGCTATCAAAAGTCTTACGCTAAAATTTGCTAAAATTTATGTAAACGCTAGACTGGGTTAGTAATAATTATAAATAAATCATCATCAGTTAGCAGAATTCACTACTATGGCACACCTAGATAATAAAGACCGTATCCTTCTCAGGGCATTGCAGCACAACGCCCGGCTCAGCAACGCCCAGCTTGCTGAACAAGCCAGCTTATCAGATACCCCTTGCTTAAGGCGTGTCAAAAAGTTACAACAAGATGGTGTTATTTTAGGTTATCACGCCACTTTGGCACCGCAGTCACTAGGCTATACTGTACTTGTCTATGCCTTTATTCGCCTGAGCGAGAACTCTGCACAAGCGGCCACCCAGTTTGAATCTGATGTGGAACAACTGCAGCAGGTACTTAGCTGCTCTGTGGTATCCGGTGCACATGATTATTTACTTGAGATCATTGCCGAAGATTTGCCCAGCTATGAGCACTTTGTCAAACACCGCCTTGGCGCCATCGGCTGTATTGCAGGGATTGAGTCGACCATAGTATTAAAACAAACGTTTACCAAACGCCCCCTGCCAGTTTAACGAAAGGACAGGATCACATGCAGTTCCAATTTCGCACAGCGTACCACCAATGGGCTGCTTACTTGCTCATGACAGTGAGCTACTTTGCGCTGGGAAAAATACTCACCGCTTTTGCGTTTCAGGATCAGGTGCTACCCATCTGGCTGCCCGCCGGCGTCGGGCTGGTAGGTGTGCTGATCTGGGGCTGGCGCTTTCTACCCGGTTTGTTTGCTGCCTCGGCGCTGTTTAACTGGACTACCGCCCACGGCTATGTATTTTCCGGGGCGACCTTATCGCAACAACTGCAAGTCTCAATTATTGCGCTGGGCGCCTGCCTGCAGGGGCTGGCCGGAGGCTCTATTCTGCGGCTTTGGTTAGGCGATCCGCTACGCATGCGCACGCGCAAACATATTGCCTACTACATCTTTTTGGTGGGCATATTCTGTAACCTTATCTCGGCCAACATTGGGGTCTTCTCACTCAGCCTGTTTAACCCTGAGTATCAGTTTAGCCACCACTGGCAAAACGTGGTGGCTTGGTGGCTGGGCGACAGTCTGGGCATACTGATTTTTACCCCGTTACTGCTGCTGTTCTTGGATGCATGGGCGTTTCAACAACACAGTTATCACCGCAGTCGTAATGTGTTTGCCACCAGCTTTGTGCTGTTTTTGTCTGTGGTGCTGACCACCTACTTATACAATCAAGGCAATGTTCAGGCCGCCAAACGAGAGGCACAAAGAGAGCTCAGACTGATAGAAAATCTGCTGTTACAACAGGTCAATCTCAGTATGCTGGCCGTGCAGGGCGTTGCAGCTAAGCTGCAGTCGCTGAGTGAGGTAAACGGCGAAGAATTTCACCAGATCGCTGAGCAACAACGCGTACGCTATCCATTTTTACGGGCGATATCCTGGAATGTCAGGCTCGACCAAACGCAGGGGAATGCCCTTCAGGACAAGTTTGATGCGCTATACGATGGCCGGGTGAAACTCAAAGGATTGCCCCTGACCCCCGATGATCCCCTGGTGGTGGTGACCTATATTTCACCACAAACGGAAAACTTCAGCGCACTGGGCTTTAATGTGTATTCGCGTGAAAACCGTAAGCAGGCACTGGAAAACCCGATTATCACTGTACAACCCCAGGCCACAGACATCATTGAGTTAATTCAAAGTAATACGCCGGTACCGGCTTATTTGTTGTTTTCCCCGGTTTACCGGCGCGGCGCTGCCGACCCCCAGGCGGACATTCTTGGCTATGCCACTGCGGTGGTGCAAACCGATACTCTGCTGGGTTCGGCACTGAGGCAGTCGCAGGCCAGCAGCTACAATATTGCAGTCTATGATGGCAATGAAGCAGAGCCTTTCTACAACAATCATGTCCTCTCGAGCGCTGGGCTATCGACAGACAACCTGTTTGAAACCCGTATTCAGTTTGGTGGCCAGATATGGCGGATCAAGCTGGAGCTCAGAGCTGATTTTGTTGCCAGCCTCAACCACCAACAAACCGTGTTGCTGTTGTTATTACAGCTCAGTATCACGGCGTTGATCATCTTTATTGTGCTGCTCAATAACTATCAGCACTATGAGCTCAATCATCTGGTTGAGCAGCGTACTCAGTCGCTGCGCCAGGCCGTTGACGATGCCGAGCGAGCCAACCAGGCCAAGAGCCGCTTTCTGGCTAACATGAGCCACGAACTGCGTACGCCACTGAATGCCGTGGTAGGGTTTGCCTCTTTGATGAAGACAACCGACTCTTTTGAGACGCTCCAGTCTTATGCCAGCCGGATTGATATGGCGGCAAAAACCTTGCTCAACCTGGTGAATGATATTCTTGATATTGCCAAAATCGAGTCAAACCACCTGGTCATTGAACAACACGACTTTAACTTACAGCATTTACTCAGCCGCATAGATAGCCTGTTTGCCACCAGCGCTGCGGACAAAGGGCTACAGTGGCAGCTGAATACCAACATCAGCGGTGCCTGCTGGCTCAAAGCCGATGAACTACGGATGGAGCAGATCCTCTTAAACCTGTGCAGTAATGCCGTCAAGTTCACCGATAATGGTAAAGTAACCCTGCATTGTGAGGTGCTACATGGCGATAGTGATTACCTGCTTACTTTCTCTATCATTGATACCGGTATTGGTATTGATTACCACAAACAGCAGCTGATTTTTGCCCCTTTTACACAGGCCGACGCCTCAACGTCAAGGCGCTTTGGCGGCACCGGACTGGGCCTGGCAATCAGCAAAGAGCTGGTCGAACTCATGGCTGGCCAACTCACAGTAAAAAGCACCCCGGGACAGGGCAGCACCTTTACCTTTGCGCTGCGTTGCCCCTTTGGCGATGCACAGCTGGCGCATAATACTGTGCCAGATCCGTCTTTACTCAAAGGCATGCAGGTCCTGGTGGCGGAAGATAACCCGGTTAATCAGCTTGTCATCAAAGCCATGCTACAGTCGATTAACGTTGAATTTGTCTTAGTGAGTGATGGCCAGCAAGCCGTAGACGCCTGCCAAGACCAAACCTTTGATCTGGTACTCATGGACTGTCAGATGCCACTGCTTGACGGCTATCAGGCAACCGCACTGTTGCGTAAACGCTACACTCAGCAGCAGCTGCCTGTCATCGCCCTGACGGCGGATGTGATGCCCGAAGATAAAACTTACGCACTGGCAGTCGGATTTAACAGCCACCTTGCAAAACCGCTGGAGCGCGATAAGCTGGTGCAATGCTTAACACAATACCGAAAATCATGATGAAAAAAGGATTGTTAGTTTCTCTTCTGGCCGCTCTGAGTCAACTGGCGGTCATGCCAGTACAGGCGCAAACGTGCCAGGATTTGGTGACCGATCTGGCTCGCTATCAGTCTGATGCACAGCTGGGCAGCTATCGCTTTGCTAACGACGTCGGGGAGGCGGTCCTGGACATTCCCGAGGCGCAGTCATACTCAGCATATATCCGCGCAACGCAGGCACTGATCTTTGCCCGCAACCCCAAAGCAAGGCTTCCCTGTGAGCTGGCAACCAAAGTCTCTGCACTGCTGCCCAGTCAGCCAACCCAGGTCGCAGATTACGTCGCCCCGTTTGAGTTAACGCACCCAAACAACCAAAAAGCGGTATTACTGATCCACGGCCTGACCGATTCGCCTTTTACCTTTCATACCCTGGCCGCAGATCTGTATGCACAGGGTTATGACGTGAGAACCATGCTTTTGCCCGGCCATGGTACAGCAGCCAGCGACCTCAAAGAAACAGACTACCGCGACTGGCAACAGCATGTCCGCTATGCCATTTCGCGTACAGCCAGTGATTACAGCGACTTTGCTGTGCTGGGCTATTCAACCGGTGCCGCGCTGGCAACCACAGAAATTGCTGCTCGTCGGCCTGATAATTTAGCCGCCCTGGTACTGGTCGCACCCGCAACACAGAGCCACAGCGAGAAAGCCTGGCTGGCCAAATGGCTGGACTGGCTCCCCTGGGTTGACTGGGTGGATAAAGCAGCCGATCTGGACCTGGCAAAGTATGAGTCATTTCCATTGCATGCAGTCACCCTGGTGGAGCAAGCTATGGCAGACATGCGTGAAGCCAGTTTACCGGCTTCCTTGCCAACACTGGTGATTGCCAGCGATGTCGATGCCACGATTAATAGTCAGGTCACTTATCAGCTTTTATCACGCTGGGCACAGGCACGCACAGCGCCGCTGGCACTGCGAGTCTACGCACCCGATGCGCTCACCGCACTGCCAGAGTCTATCGATATCACTGAAGTCTCAACGCTGGACGGCGTGATTGATATGTCACACATTGGCTTTTTGAATCCACCTGAGCACCCTTACTATGGCAAAACCGGGGTGTTTCGAAACTGTGATGCTTACCTGGACGACACCCGCGCTTTTACCCATTGCAAAACCACAGATACACCGCATTTTGGTGAGCGTAGTCAGGCAAATCTCGCTGAGCATACGCCGCTGATCAGAGTCTCTTTTAATCCGGATTATGATCCTATGACCACTCAGCTGGTTGAGTTTTTAGGCAAGGCAATGCAGTAAACTATGTATCAACATCGCTTTCTTACTGGCCTGTCCACCCTCACACAGCTCGAACGAGCGACGCTGTCAGGCCAATCTCCATTTAGCAGCATTCAGTGGCTCGAAGCGCTGGAATTGAGTGGCTGTGTGGGCGAAGACACGGGCTGGCTACCCTATCATTTACTGGTATACCGTGACAGTAAACTGGTGGCACTCCTGCCTGGCTATATCAAACTCCATTCTTATGGTGAGTATGTTTTTGACTGGGCCTGGGCTGAAGCATACGAGCGTCATCAGCTTGCCTACTATCCTAAATGGATCTGTGCCATTCCCTTTACGCCTGTGGTGGGTAGTCGAGTGCTATCTGATGAACCGCTCTCAGATGCTTTGTATGACTATGTTACACAGGCCCTGCACCAGGAAGCACAAAATCAGCACTGGTCGGGATGGCATATCAACTTTCCGGCACACCGGGCCAGCTTGCAAAAACAGTCGCTGATGGAACGCCATGGAGTCCAGTTTCACTGGAAAAATCAGCACTACAGGCACTTTGACGACTTTCTTAACGCGCTGACCTCTCGCAAACGCAAAGCCATCAAGAAAGAACGAAAAACCGTCATCAGTCAGGCATTAACCATTCGCTGGTACCAGGGCGCAGAGATCACCGATGAGATACGACAAGCTTTCTATCTGTGCTATGCCACAACCTATCTGAAACGCTCTGGACACCAGGGTTACCTGAACGAGGCGTTCTTCCGACAGATCTGTGACACCATGAGCGATCAGATTGCGATTGTATGCGCATTCCAGCAGGGAGAAATCGTGGCAGCAAGCCTGTATTTGTATGATCAGCATACGCTATACGGACGATACTGGGGCGCGCTACAGAGCCACACGCATTTACACTTCGAGTTGTGCTATTACCAGGGCATCGAGTATGCCATTCGCCACGAATTGACGCGCTTTGATGCAGGTGCACAAGGCGAGCATAAACTGGCGCGCGGATTCGAGCCTGTCTTCACTTACTCTTATCATCATATTCGGCATCCTGACTTTGCCTCGGCAATCAGCGACTATCTGGCCCGTGAACGAGTCCATATGGCCGATTACCTGAGTCAGTGTGCAGAATTACTGCCGTTTAAAGATCAGTAAACGGTTGTTCGCTGGCATCGCATAGTCCTCTTGTAGCGTCAGTGCGGCATTGTTGGCCAGCGAGCAGATCCATTCGATATCGCGGATCCCACTGTGCGGGTTACGACTACGTAAAAACGCATCAAACTCCTGGTTGCTCGCCGAAGTAAATTGACCATGATAATTGAAAGGTCCATATATCATCAGTAATCCACCCGGTGCCAAATGTTGTGTGACTCCCGCAAAGAAAGCTTCGACCAGGGCTTCAGACACGATATGTAAGGTATTCGCCGTATAAATCGCGGGCACCAGCGGGACCGGCCAGGGCGTTGATGACAAATCGAGGGTCAACGGCGCAGGCAAGTTCGTCGCGCCACTGTCTTCACACCACATTTGGATCCCGGCGTGGTTCACCGCCAGATCGCTGCACTGCCAGACTACATGAGGCAGCGCCCTGGCAAAAAAAGCAGCATGCTGACCCGTACCGGAGCCTATTTCCAGCACAGACGTCACCTCAGTGACGTAGGGTCGTATTTTTTCCAGTATCGGTCGTTTGTTATTTTCGCAGGCTTGTGAGAAAGGTTTGTCCATATTGCACCTCTGTGATCCAATTTTGCGCTCTATTGAGGCAACCCTGCCATTAAAATGCAAGTCATTTTGGATTGCATAACCTTAAACATATAAAAAATATACGCTTTTATCCTTGGTATAAAGCATGCATTGTCTATACTGAAATTTCCACTTAACGCTTGGAGCACATTATGACAACCTCAGATCTCTCTCAAACCCCGTTACAAAGCCGTGGTCTGATCGACACGGAAGCGGAACCCAATCTACTGGAAAGCCAGGACTACTGTCAGGAAGTTGCCAACATCCTGACCAGCCCGGAGCAAGAACGAGAAAAGACCTCTCAGCAATTTCTACTTGGTTACAACTAAGCAATTAAATGCCCGCACAACAATCTGGGCTTGCTTACCTCGCCCTTTAGTGTAATGATAATTATTATCGTTACACTAAAGGATATTCCACTATGCTAACACCGCTTGCGCTTATTAATTTTAAGCCGCATCTCAACGCGCACTGCACACGCCCTCATCTTGATGCACCACAACAAGTTGCAGAGTTCATAAGCACTGGCTGCGAGTTAGCAAAATGGTATGAGCGACAATCCTGTGCGTTGTTACAGGAGCTATACCTCAGACGAGTATTCTTTGAGCTACTTAACCACATTGCTGATCCTCTGGTTCATACCTGCATCAGACAACAATGTCTGGAGCAAATTTATAAACCCCTGCTTGCCCTAAAACGCTATTACAAAGCCAGGCGCAGAGGGTTACACAAGTTTTACCTGCTTGAGCGGGAAGCCAGGATCATCAGCCATGAATTTAATCCGTACAGCTAGGAGTTGTTATGAGCGAATTTCGTCAAGTTTCAGATAGCATGGGCGTGTTAGACGTACCACAAGATGCGCTTTATCAGGCGCAAACTCAGCGGGCCATCAATAATTTTCCCGTCAGCGGCCTGACACTGCCCGGTAGCTTTATTCGTGCCCTGGCGTATATCAAACAAGCAGCCGCAGAATCAAACCAAGAACTGGGTCACCTTCCTTCGCACCAGGCTCAGGCCATCGTCTCTGCTTGTCAGCAGATCATTGACGGGGAACACCTGTCTCAGTTTCCTGTCGACGTATTCCAGACTGGTTCAGGCACCAGCTCCAACATGAATGCCAATGAAGTCATCGCTTCTCTTGCTACGCAGCTCAGCGGCGAGCCGGTTCATCCCAATGATCATGTTAATATGGGGCAAAGCTCCAATGATGTGATACCCACTGCGATTCATGTCAGCAGTGCCATACTCGCTGTATACGAACTACTGCCAGCACTTAAACACCTGTCTCAGACCATTGAACGCAAAAGTAAAGAAGTCGGTCATTTGGTTAAAACAGGCCGCACTCACTTAATGGACGCTATGCCAGTTACCTTTGCACAAACACTCAGTGGCTGGCAGCATCAGATCGACTCTGCCTGTGAGGGCATTGTACAGGCACTAGAAAAGATCTATGAGCTTGGCCAGGGCGGCACCGCAGTTGGTACTGGCGTGAACGCAGATACGCGTTTCGCGGCGACGTTTAACAGCCATTTAAGCAGTAATGTTGGGATCCGCTTCACCCCAAGTAAAAACTTTTTCTATAACATTGGCTCACAAGATGCCGTTGTGGCGTTGTCGGGTCAGTTAAAAACACTGGCCGTGGCGAATATGAAAATCGCAAACGATCTGCGCTGGATGAATTCGGGCCCGCTGGCGGGATTGAGCGAAATAGAGTTACAGGCATTGCAACCGGGTTCGTCTATCATGCCAGGTAAGGTCAACCCGGTGATCCCGGAAGCCGCTGCGATGGTCAGTGCTCAGGTCATTGGCAATGATGCGACCATCACAGTAGCAGGTCAGTCGGGTAACTTCGAACTTAACGTTATGCTGCCAGTCATTGCCTACAATATCCTGCAAAGTATCGAGTTACTGGCCAATATGTCCCGGCTGCTTGCCGACAAAGCCATTGCCACTTTCAAGGTCAATGAATCCAGCCTGCAACAGGCGCTAACCCGTAACCCGATCCTCGTCACAGCATTGAATCCGGTGATCGGGTACGAGAAAGCAGCATTTATTGCCAAGCAAGCCTATCAGCAAGGTCGACCCATCATCGAAGTCGCCGCAGAGCACACCGATCTAAGCGAAACCCAACTGCGTGAATTACTCGACCCGCAGAAACTCACGCTCGGGGGCCTGTAAGCAAATCACGCGCCTGTTATTATGGCGCGTGACCTCTTGTATCTGGAGAAAAAGCGCGGCACACTGGATAAAAAATTAACAGGATCAAATATGAACGCGTTTAAACTCTCTCTTTGCAGTTTGTTATTCATTGCAGGCTGCAACGCCTCACACAGTGAACCCCAAAACAACGAGGAAACCGTCACCACGCCACAAGGCTCTGCAGAGCAGCGTGCAGTTGAACCTGCCAAGCTGCAAAAAAAAGCAGCGGTACGCCATGATGTTGGACACAGTAAGCCTTCACCAGCAGACAAAGTCATGGAAAAAGAACCTGTCGCGCACATAGATAAAGACGCTATCAGCGAAGCGGACCTGAAGAATCAACGTGCCTATCTGAAGTTTATTACCAAAGACAAAGAATGTGATACCACCACTCAGTGCAAAGTCCTGCCTGTCGGCAGCCGCGCATGTGGCGGCCCATCTGATTATGTAATTTTTTCTACAAAAACGGCCGATCCCGACAAAGTGAAGGAACTGGCAGATAAGCTGACCCACGCCGAAGCCACCTACAATGCCAAAAACCGGATGATCAGTATTTGCGAGCACCTAAGCGCACCAGCCACTCAGTGCGTTAACAATAAATGTGTTAAACTCGAGCATTCAAATCAGGCAACCTACTAGGGATTTTCGATGAAGTATCAGTGTTTGACGCTGTTTTTACTGACAGGCTTGCTCAGCGGCTGTAGCGCCACACAGACCGCGCAGTCAGCAAGCAATGGTGATGACTTTGCGCTGGCAGAATTCGTTGCAGACAAAGGCTGTGATGCGAGCTTTCAATGTAAAGTCATTGGAGTAGGAGAGCGACAAACCTGTGGTGGCCCAAGCCAGTACGTTGTCTATTCGGTTCGCAACGTTGATGAAACTCAGGTAGAGCAAATGGCCGTCGCTATTACCCAAAAAGAGCGCGCCATTAACCAACAAACTCCACCCAGCGAAGTGTGTAAGCAGGTGCTACCAATTCAGGCACTCTGTATTAACAGCCAATGCCAGGCTATCACGCTGAAATAACCCCTGCTTTACTGCCAGCAAGCTAAACGGCTGTCTGGCAGTAACCCTTCTCACTGTGCAACTATACCAACCACTGACTCAGTAAAGAGATAGGTATAATGAGTAATGCACACAGGCATGCTCGCCATACGTACCGGATCTCAATCTGCTTCTTTACCCAATAACAATAAATAAACTTCACCAGGTAAGTAGAAGCGCAGCCAAATAGGGCAAAAATAACAAACAAGACAAGTAAGTATAGGGACACAATCAACTCATAAGCTCAACAACCAGCATTCATCATAACGGGTCATTGCATACAGGGCAATGCGAGCACCTTAATGAACGCAAAGCATGGAGCCGCTATATAGGTATTACTTAACTATTGAGAAACTTCGGTGCTGTGCACCAGAAGAGATCTCTGGATACGTGGTTACATGAATGGACATACACAAAGGTGATTTAATTAGACCTTGATAGTGACTGTCAGATTGGTGTCCCATTTGAACTCGCCGCATGGCCTGTTAGCAGTTCCCGCATAAAGTACGGATGACGATGGTGTGGGCTTTGTGATAGGGCAGTTATACAACTTATTTAAATCGCACAAAGCAAAAAACCCGCAGCATTGCTGCAACGGGTTTGACGTACATGGAAGTACGAATGTCGATGAGATTCATGGATGAATTAAGTGCAAAGTACAATGACAGCGAGCAACGCGAGTACATTTACTTTGCGCAAGGTGAAATAAGCCTTTTTAGAGAACGCAGGCCTATTCCAACATCCTATCCAGCTTCATGGATGAATAGACAACGCTATTCTGTCTACAGCTTCATCGACACTTTTTTAAATTTCAAACGCAAAAAAGCCCGACTCTTTCGAATCGGGCTTTCTTTTATTAGGAGCTTGGCAATGTCCTACTTTCACATGGACGAAATGAGACCGAAGCAACGCTTCGCAGCTCATTGAGATGAGCGCAAGGATGCGCGATGGGACCCAGCTTCATGGATGAATAGACAACGCCGCTCTGTCTACAACTTCATCGACACTTTTTTAAATTTCAAACGCAAAAAACCCGCTGCATTGC
>NZ_AHCD03000028.1 GCF_000238295.3 Pseudoalteromonas rubra | reverse complement strand
TTATTTGTCTTAACCCCCTATCAAGCGGGGAATATCAAGTAGGTCAGTAATGTGCACATTGATTCGTCCATGAAGCGCTAACCTAGCTCAAACAGGACCCAAATAAGCGCATGCTGCGTATCTAAACCATACAATGTAATAATAAACATTAACTTACAAGAACGCTAACCCACCCGGGTTTTCGTGAGAACCAAGGGTTAGCGCAAAAAGGTATTGTATGCAAATAAACTCAGTTTCGAGTGCAATATGCACTGCTGAGGTGTTGTTCTGTTTAAGCTGTATACACCATATCAACTGAAAGTCTTCGAGACGAAGACTATGAAGAAGACCAAGACAAGTCTTAATTCCCTATCAAACGGGAATATCCAAACAATAAACACCTTGCTGCCCCAGTTAAGAAAAAGTCGTCTTAATCCCCTCGCGTGCGGGGAATGCAGCAAACTCTGTAGCAAAGGCGTTTCTTGGCTAAAGAGTCTCAATCCCCTCTCGTACGGGAAACGCAGCCGTAATTATCGAGATATGCCAGATGTGCCATGTTGTCTTAACCCCCTATCAACCGGGGAGCATCCAAACTCTTATCCGACATACTGTCACGAATACCCAGAAACGTCTTAATCCCCTCTCGTGCGGGGAATACAGCCAATGATGACACGTTAGCCAAACGTTCAATTAGCAGAGGAGTGGAAAGCCACTCAAAAGTCTGAACCCCCTATCAAACGGGGAGTACAGCCGGTATGGCGCTGGTTATCGCGTTCAAGGGGAGGTCTCAATCCCCTCTCGCGCGGGGAATGCAGCAAGCTGTAACACGCAAGCGGTAAGTGGCACTGATAGTCTCAATCCCCTCTCGCGCGGGGAATGCAGCCGTATTTACACAACACACTGGTTTGAACGAGATGTCTCAATCCCCTCTCGCGCGGGGAATGCAGCCCTGCAAGCTATGTGATATCTCACAATTCAGAGGGGTCTCAATCCCCTCTCGCGCGGGGAATGCAGCATCGGTGACCACCTACGCACAGGCGGTCTGGCTGGTCTCAATCCCCTCTCGCGCGGGGAATGCAGCGATGTTTTTTGGATTGTGCATGGCTACTTCCTTAGTCTCAATCCCCTCTCGCGCGGGGAATGCAGCGGTGTCCAGGTTAAACGCAAAGACCAGACTTTGAGTCTCAATCCCCTCTCGCGCGGGGAATGCAGCTTGCAGTATGGGATATACAACTTTTGGATGAAAAGTCTCAATCCCCTCTCGCGCGGGGAATGCAGCCCTCGAACATACGTGACCGAAGCGAAAGCAGATGTCTCAATCCCCTCTCGCGCGGGGAATGCAGCGGCCTGCTCCTCGGCCTATATATCGCAAGGCCAGAAACCTGCTTTTGCGCTAACCTCGGTCAAAACCGACTCAAGCAGCCGCATTCTGCATATCAAAATTACACAATATCATAATAAACATGAGCTTACACGAGCGCTAACCTCCCGGGGTTTTAGTGAGAGCCACAGGTTAGCGCAAACGGCATTGTCTGAAGGTAAATTCCGCATCAAGTGCGGAATGACGGTGAGTGGTTGGCAAGCACTGTGTAAAAAGCTGGATAGTCAAACGGGGAGTATCCAACCCTATGATGATTGCGATATTGAAAAAGATATATCGTCTTAATCCCCTATTAAACGGAGAGTATCCAAACGCAAAACCTAGCGTTGGGTTATACGGTTGTGCCGAATGGGTCTTAATCCCCTATCAAACGGGGAGCATCCAACCAGACGATGTCTTTCGTAATGTTCTAAATAGCGGAGTGTCTTAATCCCCTATCAAACGGGGAGTATCCAAGCATGTCTCCGTACTTTTTAATTCAGGTTTATTTGTCTTAACCCCCTATCAAGCGGGGAATATCAAGTAGGTCAGTAATGTGCACATTGATTCATCCATGAAGCGCTAAGTTGTGCGTTCGCCAGAATCGGCCATCCAGGGCCTCACCTTCGAGCCTGAAAAAGCAGTGCTTTTTCCGGGCGCCTATCAAACGGGGAGTATCCAAACGTGTAGAAATTATTACATCAGAATGGAAGATGAATGTCTTAATCCCCTATCAAACAGGGAGCATCCAGCCATGAATGTCCATGCAACTGGTGGTTCAGAAATGAAGTCTCAATCCCCTCTCGCGCGGGGAATGCAGCGATGTTTTTTGGATTGTGCATGGCTACTTCCTTAGTCTCAATCCCCTCTCGCGCGGGGAATGCAGCGATGTTTTTTGGATTGTGCATGGCTACTTCCTTAGTCTCAATCCCCTCTCGCGCGGGGAATGCAGCGATGTTTTTTGGATTGTGCATGGCTACTTCCTTAGTCTCAATCCCCTCTCGCGCGGGGAATGCAGCGATGTTTTTTGGATTGTGCATGGCTACTTCCTTAGTCTCAATCCCCTCTCGCGCGGGGAATGCAGCGATGTTTTTTGGATTGTGCATGGCTACTTCCTTAGTCTCAATCCCCTCTCGCGCGGGGAATGCAGCGATGTTTTTTGGATTGTGCATGGCTACTTCCTTAGTCTCAATCCCCTCTCGCGCGGGGAATGCAGCGATGTTTTTTGGATTGTGCATGGCTACTTCCTTAGTCTCAATCCCCTCTCGCGCGGGGAATGCAGCGGCCTGCTCCTCGGCCTATATATCGCAAGGCCAGAAACCTGCTTTTGCGCTAACCTCGGTCAAAACCGACTCAAGCAGCCGCATTCTGCATATCAAAATTACACAATATCATAATAAACATGAGCTTACACGAGCGCTAACCTCCCGGGGTTTTAGTGAGAGCCACAGGTTAGCGCAAACGGCATTGTCTGAAGGTAAATTCCGCATCAAGTGCGGAATGACGGTGAGTGGTTGGCAAGCACTGTGTAAAAAGCTGGATAGTCAAACGGGGAGTATCCAACCCTATGATGATTGCGATATTGAAAAAGATATATCGTCTTAATCCCCTATTAAACGGAGAGTATCCAAACGCAAAACCTAGCGTTGGGTTATACGGTTGTGCCGAATGGGTCTTAATCCCCTATCAAACGGGGAGCATCCAACCAGACGATGTCTTTCGTAATGTTCTAAATAGCGGAGTGTCTTAATCCCCTATCAAACGGGGAGCATCCAACCAGACGATGTCTTTCGTAATGTTCTAAATAGCGGAGTGTCTTAATCCCCTATCAAACGGGGAGCATCCAACCAGACGATGTCTTTCGTAATGTTCTAAATAGCGGAGTGTCTTAATCCCCTATCAAACGGGGAGCATCCAACCAGACGATGTCTTTCGTAATGTTCTAAATAGCGGAGTGTCTTAATCCCCTATCAAACGGGGAGCATCCAACCAGACGATGTCTTTCGTAATGTTCTAAATAGCGGAGTGTCTTAATCCCCTATCAAACGGGGAGCATCCAACCAGACGATGTCTTTCGTAATGTTCTAAATAGCGGAGTGTCTTAATCCCCTATCAAACGGGGAGCATCCAACCAGACGATGTCTTTCGTAATGTTCTAAATAGCGGAGTGTCTTAATCCCCTATCAAACGGGGAGCATCCAACCAGACGATGTCTTTCGTAATGTTCTAAATAGCGGAGTGTCTTAATCCCCTATCAAACGGGGAGCATCCAACCAGACGATGTCTTTCGTAATGTTCTAAATAGCGGAGTGTCTTAATCCCCTATCAAACGGGGAGTATCCAAGCATGTCTCCGTACTTTTTAATTCAGGTTTATTTGTCTTAACCCCCTATCAAGCGGGGAATATCAAGTAGGTCAGTAATGTGCACATTGATTCATCCATGAAGCGCTAAGTTGTGCGTTCGCCAGAATCGGCCATCCAGGGCCTCACCTTCGAGCCTGAAAAAGCAGTGCTTTTTCCGGGCGCCTATCAAACGGGGAGTATCCAAACGTGTAGAAATTATTACATCAGAATGGAAGATGAATGTCTTAATCCCCTATCAAACAGGGAGCATCCAGCCATGAATGTCCATGCAACTGGTGGTTCAGAAATGATGTCTCAATCCCCTCTCGCGCGGGGAATACAGCATGCTATGTGATCAGAACCAGGTATCATGCTATGTGATCAGAACCAGGTATAAAGACGAAGTCTCAATCCCCTCGCGCGCGGGGAATACAGCCAGGTAAAAAGGCAGGCGTTGTACTGATCGTCAAGTCTCAATCCCCTCTCGCGCGGGGAATACAGCTTGATTTTGCCCTAACCCTGCATGCACCACCTGGGTCTCAATCCCCTCTCGCGCGGGGAATACAGCCGGTTACCATGAGCCAGGCGGTGCGCGAGACCCGTCTCAATCCCCTCTCGCGCGGGGAATACAGCGTCAAACTGCGATTAAAGGGCGCATTAAAGCGGGTCTCAATCCCCTCTCGCGCGGGGAATACAGCCGTAAAGTTTTCATTGCTATGTGGCTCACAGGGGTCTCAATCCCCTCTCGCGCGGGGAATACAGCGGTTGCCATGGAGCAATCTATCCGTGGTCAGCATGTCTCAATCCCCTCTCGCGCGGGGAATACAGCAGTCTGCTCTAAAGCCCTTATATTACGAAGCCATAAACAGACTTTTGCGCTAACCTCGAACAAAACTGCCCAATGAAAGCGCATTCTGCGCGGACAAATAACATTATGCCTTAATAAACATCAATATACAGGAGCGCTAACCTCCCGGGGTTTCGTGAGAACCACAGGTTAGCGCAAACAGAGTTGTCTGAAGGTAGATTCCGCAACAAGTGCGGAATGACGATGAGTCGTTGTCAAGCGCTGTGTAAAAAGCTGGATTGTCAAACGGGGAGTGTCCAAACGTTAACCATAAAGCCTGTAATCGTAGACCTTAAGTTCTTAATCCCCTACCAACTGGGGAGCGTCCAAAAGGTCAGTAATGTGCACATTGATTCGTCCATGAAGCGCTAACCTGTTCGGCCATCCAAGGCCTCACCTTCGAGCCTGAAAAAGCGATGCTTTTTCCGGACGGCTCTCTGCCTATCAAACGGGGAGTATCCAAATAGTTCAATAATGTGCACATTGATTCATCCATGAAGCGCTAACCTGTTCGGCCATCCAGGGCCTCACCTTCGAGCCTGAAAAAGCGGTGCTTTTTCCGGGCGGCTCTCAGCCTATCAAATGGGGAGCATCCAGTAGGTCAATGATATGCACATTGATTCATTCATGAAGCGATAACCAGTTCGGCCATCCAAGGCCTCACCTTCAAGCCTGAAAAAGCAGTGCTTTTTCCGGGCGGCTCTTAGCCTATCAAACGGGGAGCATCCAACCTTATCAAAGCTAAGAAGTAGTGTGGTGGTATGAGTCTTAATCCCCTATTAAACGGGGAGTATCCAAACAGAGAAGAGCTACTCTCTCATTCATCAGGTATAGCGTTTTAATCCCCTATCAAGCGGGGAATGTCCAAATTGGTCAATAATGTGCACATTGATTCATCCATGAAGCGGTAAGCAGTGCGTTCGCCAGAATCGGCGTCCATTGCCTCGCGTTCACGCCTGAAAAAGCGGTGCTTTTTCCGGGCGGCGTTCACCCTATCAAACGGGGAGTATCCAAACCCCCCAATGGGGGTGGTAACTCAATTGCCACCGTCTTAATCCCCTATCAAACTGGGAGTATCCAAACCCAGAAACCCAACCATCACAGTAACCCCTGTTTAGTCTTCATCCCCTATCAAACGGGGAACATCTAACCGTTGGAAGTTGTTTTATCTGAAGTTTGTAAAATGCCTTAATCCCCTGTCAAGCGGGGAGAATCCAAACCGAGCTGAATTTTTGCTTCAATATTCATTCCATGTCTTAACCCCCTATCAGACGGGGAGTATCCAAACAAATGTCTCGCTGGCACCACTCTGTAGGTGTTTTGTCTTAATCCCCTATTGTCCCGACCAACGTAAGAACACCCGGCCCTACTTTCACAGCTTTGGGCCGGGTGACAATCCAATATCCAAATTGTTAAAGAGCTCTGCGCATTGGCGCTTATTCAATGTTTTATTAGGCGATTAGCCGATAGCGGCCGAGGCCGAAGGTAGTTTTGCCGCCTATGCCGATGAGTTCGCCCAGTTGCAGCCATGGGATGGCGTCGGCTATTTCGCCGCAGTAGCTAGACTGGCCTTTCATGCCGCCGAATGGGATCTGCGCCTGTTGTTTGTTTGAAAAACGCTGCCAGTTTTCAAAATACATAAAATCGCTGTGCTCATGCTGGCCCAGCACCGGGAGTGACTGATGTAACCCTTGCAGCAAAGTGTTGTCGTCACATAACCAGAAGCGGGTCAGCAAGGTCAGCCGTCGCTTAATTTGCTGGCATAAAATGGCCAGCGGTGGCGATTTGCGCAGCTGCTGTTGAGCCACTTTAAGCCTTAGCGGAGTCACAAATTCCAATGCCACTTCCTGAGAAAGCCCGCTATTCATTGGCGTGAACCAGCTGCCGAGAACGGATGGCTGTATACCCGGTTTAAGGCCATTAGGAGTCTGGCTGGCCACACTCAGCAATTGAACCCGAGTGCGGGCTTTACCCAGCCCTAACCGGCACCCGGCCTGTAAGGCATCAACCACTTTCTCTGCCAGCTGGCATGCCTCTGCAAACAAATACAGGGTAAAGTGGATAAGCTCGCCTTTACGCCAGTGGCTGCGCTGATCATCTTCAACCACAACCGAGTAAGGTTTGGGCTGGCCTTCGGCATGTTCACCAAAGAGCACAAAAAAGGCATGCTCATCATGGCTTTTTAATGCCTGGCCCAGCCAGCCGTGCCACATACTGCCTTTAAATACCGGTAATTCGCAGTCAGCCCCCAGCCGAAATGTCAGGCGCAGGGGTAAAATGGTAAAGTGCCCGGCTACCGCGTTCAGAGAAGCTTTCATGTGCTTTGCTCCACAAATTGCTGCGCCGCTTTGAGTTTTCTCTGGTAATCCTTGATCTTCTTTTTCCCCGCACTCAGGTAATCAGAGACATCTTCGTCACTGGCAATCGCTATCAGTTCCTGCGCGGCAATCAATGACATCTCGCCCTCAACGACCTGGCCCAGCAGCTCAAAAATCTTACTATTTAAGCTAGGTCGAACATGTCGCTCCACCGTTTTGAGTGTTTCTCTCAGCGCCAGTACATCATCTAATCCTCGCCGATCCCCACTTGAAGACTGAAGCTGGGTAATTCTGTCCGCCTCTCGTTGACTTTCAAGCACTTCATCACGCTCCCTCTCATAGCGTTTTGACTTAAACAGTTTATCTTTAAACCAAATGCTGGCCTCGGTCTTTTTATCGACTAGCTCACAGAGCCGGCCTTTGGCAAAACTCGCCGAGCCGGTGTCACTGACCTGAGTCGACTCCATCCGCCCTAACAGTTCGTCATTCACCGTCAACCCAGGTAGTGACGTCTTACTGTTCTGGATCTTTCTGTACTGACTGTCTTTCGCTTTTTGCTCATAAGGGATATAACGCAGGTTCCGCTGGGTATGCAGTGTCGGGTTTGCCATCGCCAGTAAGTGCTGTATCTGCGGGCTGTGCGTCCAGCTTTGCGTGTCTTGCTGTGGATGTCGTGCATTCATATGCTGTTCAAACCCATTTATTAGTGCCTCGGGCGACGCGCTTTGCTCCGCATAAGCATTATTCAGGGTCAGATCTTGTATTTTAACAAGGCCCGCTCCCAAGCTCCGACCATGTCCTAACTGATGGTGTACATCCGCTTGCTTGCCAAACTTAATGGTCCATAACAGCGCCCCCAACTCCTCAGGGAGCAGGTTATGAAACACAATCCGGCCCCGAAATTGTGTGCCTACCGCTACAAATTCGAGCTTACTTTGTACCTCGGTGTTCTCTTCTTCATCTGCTGACTTTGGTCCGGTGTAGTTAGAGCTGAACCCAGGCTGGGCCACATATCGCTTCCAGCCAGATAAGCGCGCGTACTTGGCGTTATAATCTATGTACTCATTACTGCCTTCTTTTTGTTCAACATAGGTTGCTAAAAAGCTCGGCTTTGGGCCACCCAAGGTCACCACAGGTGACATTTCGCACTTGGTTTTATTAGCCAGCCTTGCATCCGAAAAGCTGATCCGGCTTTTCAGACTTAGCCCTTTGTCTCTGAGTGTGCCAAACATGCATTCTGCCAGGTCAAATACATGCTCGCTCAACGCATCTTTCTGCCAGTTTTGGGCCAGACTATGAAAATCGTGCTGATACATTAACCGGGGCATTCTGGCCAACCCCAGTGACTTCAATGTTTTCCCTTGTTTATCGAGCAAAGCAAACACCGGCATCCCAAACTCTGCATGGGCATGTTTTTGCAAATAGTTCACCTGCTTTTCATCGTGGCTTTTAAAACACTTCTGAACCAGCTCTTCCAAAATGCTATCAGCTACGGATACCGGCCTATGCTCTCCGTAAAAACAATAACTAAAATCATAATCTTTCGGGTCCGCTCTGGTTGCATCAAAAACCCGATGATTACAAAACACCATATGCGCCTTGTATTTACCTTCTTTTAGATCGTCCGCCCAGTAAAAGTCTTTGCCCTTAATGGTTTTCTTATAGGGCGTGACAAAAACCTCTTTTGTCAGTGGAAACTTGGCATATTTAACGGTTGCTGGTTCTTCGTTCTCCAGCGCCACCCCAAACTGGGATTGAATAAGTCCGTGTCTGACCTTAGCAAACTGACACAGGTGTAATTGCCACTTTTGCCTGTCGGTATCAAACCGCAGCCAAGCCGCCTCGACTTTGCTTTTTTTGCTGACCGTATCCAGATATTCGCTGTGGCTAGACACATCGCGATAGGACAGATGGCTATTATCCACCTGACCAAACTTTCCAAAGCTGGCGATTTCCAGCACGCTGCGCAGCATTCCTTTTATACTGCTGCCGGGGATGATCGGGTTGCCCTGAGGATCTTTGGTCCATTTTACCCCGGTCGGGGCGTTGTCTTGTTTTACGTGTTCCTGACCTACACACAAGGGCGTTTGGTTTACCAGCGTATAGTCAATGGTGCCGCTCAGGCCGTTCTCAAACGGCACGTCGTGGCTCACCAAATGTGCCCAGTCGGGCATGTACACCCACTTAGACAGGGGCACAAAGTGATAAGGGGCATGTACCTGGGCCATTAGCTGTTCTCCTTCTGTAAAGCCTGGCTTGTGTGCCAGCCCATAAATTGCTGTGCCACTGGCCGCCAGGCCCATTGCTCTATGGGCTCTGCGGTTTCACTCAGCAAGGGGATGTTTTGTTTTTGGTACCACAGCCGGTAAATGGCATGCTGTTCATCAAGGCCGTCGCGTAACAATACACGCTGATCGCGATACACCTGCTCCGCGCCTGTGTGTGTCTCGCTGTGCATGCGCACCAGCCGATACTGCTGTGGTGCCACCAGCCGGGCGCTCAGCGACACTTGCTCGTTACACCACTGACCTTCGATCACATCCTGACGCACGCTGTCCAGAGTGGTACACAGCACCAGTGCATCGCGCCACATTGCCCAGCCTGCGTTTGCTTCTATCGACTGGACAGATTCCTGTAGCTGCTGTGCATCAACCAGCTGAGACTCTACTATCAGGCGTGCCGCAGTCAGTTCAGGGAGCTGACTGCCGAGGCACTTTGTACTGCCCGGCTGGTTTCGTAAGCTGTTGTATACTGTTACGCTCATAGCGCGACCTCCTTTAACATCTCTGAATCTTCCCGGCTTTGTGCGCCAGGTTGTAGCAAGCTGGTGCCTCTTCCGCTGCCAGCCCCGAGCGGCAGTAAGCCCTGTTCAAGATCATTAAGGGTGGCTTTGAGGGCTTGTTTGGTAGTTGTGTCCAGTTGTTCAAATCTGGCCTCATTGGCCAGCCAGACTCGTATGGTCAAAGTCGGCTGATACAGCAGCTCTTCGGTATACAATGCGCCCTTGCGAACCCCACCGGTAAAACGGTCCAGGCTGGTGTGGCTGCGCACCTGAATATCTTGTGCCCGGTACACCACTTCACAGTCATCCACCATCAGGCAGCCGGCAAATGAGTTGTCGTGCTCTTGCACATCCAGGTGGCCAAACAACTCATCCACGCCGGCAACGCGTTTTTGCCAGTCTTCATGGCTGTCCTGTGCTCGTGCTTCGGCGTACAGCTTGTTCAGGCGGCAATAATGAAATGCCACCCGGTGCGCCAATATGCCTTTAATGGCACTGCCGCATAGCACCACGTGCTGACCTTTAAGTTGTGGCCCCGGTTCGTCCCATGTCACCCTTGGCTCGCTGTAACACAAAATATCCGGGCTACGATCTGCGCTCCCCTCAGCCGGTGATTTAAGTCGACTCACTCCGGCTCCAAAGCGCCAGTAATCCAGCCCTTTGACCGTCATTTCGCACAGCGGCTTGGTGGCTGCGGGTAACTTGCCGTCTGGCAGCCAATCTTGTACTGCTGAAAACGGCTTTGTTTGTGCAGTGAGGTTGCTGCTTGGCTGATAAAATGCGCGTAACGCCGTGCGCGGATCATGTTCGGGTGTTTTTTGCAGCGGTACATGCTTAACGTCCAACCCCAGCAACACCATTTGCCCCAAACCGTTGCGAGTCGAGCCACCCAGTGCAAATTGTCTTTGCTGCCAGACAGATAGTACCTGAGCGAAATAACGCTTTGCTTCGTCCTGCGCGAGGTGCGCCGAGTCAAACTCATACTTAACCGTCAGAACAAAGCGGACTCCGGCGGGCAACAATAGCTGGTCGAACTTGGCGTTATGTTTGGCTACTCCCCGGTCGTTGATGGCAACTCGCTCGCGATGGTGAGGTCTGGCCAGCAACAGGCTGGCCAGGTAATCATCCTGCTCCAGCAGCTGCTGGCTTTGACAGACCTGCACTGGCTGATGCTGTTTGTCCACCACCACACCATGACTGACAGTCAGTGACGAACGCAGCTCTGAACTGCCAAAAATGGCATCGCACTGTGCTTTACCCAGTTCGCGCAAAACTAAAGAGCGCCATACCCCTGTAACACTGGTTGCGGGCAAATAAGGTAAGCCATTGGCATCGCGTGCCAGCTGCGTATCAAAATTATGCTCACGTCCGCCAGAGCTTATGGCCATCGGCGCGACATTACTGACCAGTAATCTGGCTAATAAATAGTGCTTCATTGTGTTCCTCCTCGTAGCCCTGCGTCTTTTGCTTTTCCAGCAATACCTTCATCTCTTTTAGTCCGCCGGGCGTAGCCAATTCAAAGCGGCAGATCTGCTCCAGCAGCTGACGAGCCAGTACCAGCTCTATGGCTGAACCATCAGCATTGCAAAACAAAGATTTACTGGCCTTGGCAAAGTCCGTTAGACCATCCACGCCCTGCCAGCGAATGCCCCAGCCATACTCATCATTACTGACTTTGCAAATATGGTCGCTGTCTTTGTCGGCAACGCCGTCACGACCAAACGCCCGCTCAAACCAATTATCTGAAGCATGATTGAGTAGCTCCGCAATACGCCGCCACTGATTCTGCGACGGGCCAGCCTGGTAGCTGGATAACACATGATTGTAGCTGCGTGCCTGACGATAGTAAGCCAGCAAGGTCGTGACCTGGTCACGGACCCACATGGCTCGCTCACGCAATTGTTGCTCACGGGTACCTTGCGCGCGCAGCCAGTCGATTAATGGCGTTGACAAGTGACTGATGGCTTCATCACTTAGTAACTGCGCGCCGGAGATGGGGATGTCATCACAGCAGAACACCGCTTCGCGACACGGATTACTCTGTGTTGCCCACGCTGGATTGACCATCACCCAGCCCTGGCCAAATTGCTTATCTGTCCCTATTCCGTTTTGGCTGATCTCATGCAATACCTGCCGGGAAACTGGGCTGGATAAACGAAAACTCAGCACACTGCCACGGGTGATCACCCGCTGCTCGCTGTCAAAGCCGCCGCGCTTTTGATTGAAGCGGCTCAGGGTATGGGCACGAATAAAACTATGGCGCGTATCCAGGCTGGCATCTTTGAGCTGAGGATGAATATCTTCTCCACAGGGCATCACATGATGCATCCCCTGCGCGTCTACAAAAGCGCAGTCACTTAAACACCAGAGCGTCAACCTGTCTGGCGCATCGCTTGCTTCAGGCAACGCATACTCAATAGTCTGTAGGCGCACCCGGCCATATTCATTTGAGCGTGCCCGGCCAATTCGGTATTCACCGTTGAGGGCATTCGTCACGCGCTGTTGTAATTCAGTGTTTTGCGGATCCATGGCCACAAACCCCACAAACTGCTGCCCGGGGTCGATGTGCCCGTAAGTAAACAGCTGACCTGGGGCTACTTTTCCTGTCTGAGCGCTCAGCGCCGTCTTGGTGTTTTGTCCACGACTTACCCTGATCCGCTGTGCATCTGCAGTCACGTAGTCGGCACGCATTTGCACATACTGGGTATTCGCCTCGCGCACAAAACCAGTGTGAGCATGATTGGTGATGTGCTCTACAAACTGCGAGGTTTGTGGTTCCACAACCGGCGTATGCTTTTGATGATGCCAGGATAATGGCACAGGCAACGCCAATCGGTTATCCCGGATCGGATAGCAAGGGCCAAAGCGCCAGGCACCACTGTGAAATAACGCCCAGCTTTGTTCGCCACTCAGTTCTCGATACAGCCGTCCCGCCAACGCACCCAGCAGCGCGCTACCGGGAATAAAGTCCAGGCTCATTTGGTTATTCACGGTTGCATTGCTTTCACTGACCACAATGGGGTCGAGTGTGGTGAGCACAAAATATTGAATGGTCATGCCGCCTCCTTATTCAGGGTCACTGTTACCTGACCAAACCCACGCTGGCGCTTACCACCAAGCTCAGTGATCAGCAATAATGCATCGTCAATACACTGCACCAGCTCAGCTTCAGTGAGCAGCGTCTGTAATCGCGCCCAGTTGGGGTGCTCATGGTTAAAAGTGAGCTCACACACCAAAGTAACGGGAACCACAACTTGTGTAGCTCTCAAGCTGGTGTTCCTGGCAACACCGCGTTCATTGACTGCAGTGCTCTGAAGCACCCGATAGAGGTATTTCTGATGAGACTTATGAAAAGTCAAAAATTGTTGCTCCGCCGCACCAAGCTCGGCACTGCTGAGCTGGATCACGCCCTGACTATACTCAGCCTGTTTGCCTTCATGCCCGAACAGGTAAATCGCTGCGTCTTCGCCACGTTCACCAAACCAGTTATGCCGGGCTGCCGTCTCAAAGGCATGGCGCAGTAACCCTTTAATGCTTTTACCGGGAATATAGGGCAACCCTTGTGCTGATTTGGCCACCAGCGCATCGGCATAGCTACCGCCCTCTTCACCGCTGCCAATATGCCAGTCACTGTGTAAGGTAAAGGTCAGTTGATAAGTCATCACGACACCTCCGGTTGTTGCTTTGCCTGAACACTTTTTACGCTCAGGCGATTGAGCTTTTCGAGCACCATCAAGTCGCTAAGTGGCGTAACCCAGCCGTTTTCGCCCTGCCAGTGCCAGCTTTCCTGTGGCTCCTTGTCCCGCGCGCTAAGTTGCGCAAAAGCCTGAGCCAATTTTTGCTGCTGTGCTTTGTCGCCATTAAGCGCAAAGTCGCGATAAATCACACGCTGCACTTCAGCCAGGTCGCCCATGCCAAGATACGTTAATACCTCTCGCCACTTACTCAGCGTCATAGGTGTGCACTCCTGTGCCAACAAATCAAACAGAGAATTCAGGGCTTTTAAGGTGGGATAAGACCCATATTCACTTAACAGGTAAGCCCCCAGGCTGGTATGCAGCACGTCCTCACCCACTGTGCAGCTCAAATGGCGGGCCCTGAAAGTATCTAACCCATCACTGACCGTATTGGAGACCTGAACAAAGGCCAGTGCCGCTGTGCCATTGGCCTGCTTGGTCAGTGCCTTGGCCTGTTTACACAACTGCTCGGTCATTTCATGGCTGTGCGTGAAAGGGTGTTTGACCTTTTGGATTAAAACCCCGGCACTGGCTGTAAGCTTGCCGTTAAATGTGCTGTCAGCGTTGGCCGCTTTGATCACCTCATAGGTTGGCTTAAGCGCAACCCGCGATGTTTGCTCAAAAGCCGCACAAAACTGCGCTGTGTATTCCAGCGCCAGATCAGCACGGCACAGTAAGGTAACGTCGTCACCCCCTAACACCAGCGGGCGCATTGGCAACAGTAGCTCAGTCCGTTCGCTGTTTTCTGCTTGCTCTGACAATACTCGCCTAGTGAGCCATAACGTGGCCTGCTGAGCCGCTTGTTGTGTGGCAATGGCCATAGCTTCAGAAAAGCCTCTGAATGCGCTGCAATACGCTTCATCAGATGCGCCAATTAAAGCCTGGTCCAGATCCTGTAACACCTGACCCATACCGTTCCCGTCTATGTGTAGCAGTGCAATGTCCATGTGCAGCTCAGACTCTGAATCATCTGCTATCGCGCGAGGGGTTAACGGGAACTCAGACTCCAGATCAAGAGGAAAGGCGATTTTCTCAACCAGTTTGGTATCCAGTAACTCCCCGGTTGGTTTAAAGCGCGCCTGCAACGCACCGTCTTTATCGCGCAGATCCCAGTGATTGTAAGCCTGCTCATTGTACCAGCTGGGCAAGTCCACCAGCTCGTCCCGAAGTTGTTTTACTGCCAGTGCCCCGGTACGCTGAGCCCGGGCACACAGGGTTGTTGCAACCGGTAAGCTCGCAGGCTGAAAGTTACGCGCCTGTGCCAATAAATAAAGCGCGGCCTGTTTAGCATGTGCAACGCTTTCCCCCTGCGCCAGTGCATCACAATATTCCAGCCCCGGATAAAGCTGAGCAAAAGTTAAGGTCCAGCTATCGCGCAAGATTTGCAGCGTTTCCTTGTCATCGCTGCTGGCATAAAACGCGCCGCCTTTGCAGCGAAAAAAGCGTACTTGCGGGTCTGGGTCGGGGTGTTCTGGTAGCAAATCGTGACGCAACTGCGTGGCTTGTAATACCTGATAAAGCACGCTGTGTTCAGACGAATCAATTAAGCGGTCTAGCCGCTCGCTGGCGGCGACCACATCGCGCAATTTACCGGTGCGAAACAGATAGTGCTGGATCGACTTGGCTTCAAATAGGTAGCAATAAGTCATCTCGGCTCCTTGTGGATGGAAAACCCGCCAATCTCAGGAACTAACCCGAAGGATTGGCCATAGCAACAAGGTAACGGTTTGAACACAAAACAGGGGGATGACAAATTTGTCGCTTTAGAGTTTAAACTCTAACAATAGAAAGAAAACACACATGCTGGAGATGTCAGCGCCTAAGTCGACCACCCGCTTGACCATGTGCCTACCCCGGATTAGTATCGGTTGCGATACTCGGTTTTGCCTGATTAGCACACTTGTGGTCATATAAGCGGCATACTTACGGTAGACTCTTTGCCTGCGGTAAGTTTTGAACAGCTTTCCGTGTATAGGAGATTAAGAGGTAAATGGCATGCCATTACTCATAGCAGCTCCGTACCTTCCCCGCGTATAGGGGATTAAGTTTATCTATCTCTGCCGATAGGGCCTCTAATGCGTACCTTCCCCGCGCATAGGGGATTAAGGTTCACTAGCTCTTCATATGCCGTCACTACTTCGTACCTTCCCCGCGTATAGGGGATTAAGACTAAAAACAGGAACAGAGCACTTTGATACGCAAAGTGCTCTGTATCAACCTGAAATCACAGCTAATTTTTTAGTGAAGACTGATAAAGCCTGCTAACATGCCACTGACAAAAAAGTAGGAATTTAATTTACCACCGGAATGAGTGTCATCGCTTAGAGGCGGGCAGGTCTGATAAAAAACGCGGTGTTTATCCCCGGAATCATCAAAAAACCACCGCCGTCTCGTCATCCAGCTGTGTAATTTACCTCCCATTGTAAACCCATCCCAAATTATCAGACGTTTAACTCAAATCTCATCTTTTGGTCAAAAAACATTCTTGACATATTCACAATTCGTTAATAGTGTGGAAATGCGACTTATTATTCGCAACAACAAACAATAGAAGGAATTAGTTATGAAAACGATTAAAGCCAGGCTTCTACGTGCACTCGGCGTTCGCAGTGCTAAGCCATCAGCTTCAACGAAGTATATATGGCCTTACTACAACAACATCTAATCAACAAGTTAGAAGGAATTAGTTATGAAAACGATTAAAGCTAAGCTACTACGTGCACTCGGCGTTCGCAGTGCAAAACCCTCCACCTCAGCGAAGTATTTCTGGCATCACTACAACAACATCTGATCATTGAAATAGAAGGAATTGATTATGAAAACACTGAAAAATAAGGTGCTTCGCGCACTGGGCGTTCGCGCAACATCCCCTTCTCAGTCCAAGCGTTACCTCTGGATTATGTACAACAATATCTGATTGATATTGCCTGACTAACCACAACTTAGAAGGAATTAATTATGAAAACACTGAAAACTAAGGTGCTTCGTGCACTGGGCGTTCGCGCTACATCGGCCTCTCAGTCCAAGCGTTATTTTTGGATTATGTACAATAATATCTGATTGATATGACCTGAATAACCGCAATCTAGAAGGAATTTAACTATGAAAGCACTTAAAACAAAAGTAATGCGCGCATTGGGCCTTCGCACCGCCACTCAGTCAAAGCGCTATCTGTGGAAGTTGTATAACAACATTTAATTCCGCTCTTCAGCCCATGACCTAACCCATGGGCTGTTTCACCACCTCTCCCCTGAATGGCAAACCACAGAGCGAATAATAACAATGATGATACCCAAAGAGCGCCCTGACATTACGGCAATGAGAGAAGATTGCAGTAAGGGAAAAGAAGATTATCAGGTTGACGACCAGAGCTATGCCTTTTTTAACCCACAAAGTGCCCGGCTGGCGAATCAGCTAAACTTTGCCGACATGACCCTGCCGGAGTCCCTGTTTGATACCCAAGACGACGGTCAGCAGGCAATGAGCTGGCAGCATATTCGCAGCGGCTGGCTTAAAACCCTCAAAGAGTTAGACACTCAGGCCGCGCTCAGTCAAGTCAAACAGACAATGAAGACGCATTTACTGAGTGCCGCTGGCAAGCCTGCTAACCTGGACCTGCTGATCCAGGAATGTATTGCGTTTTCTGTCCTGGACGTAATGATCTGCGATCTCACTATACAACAGCGGGCACTGATAACCCGCCACATGCGCGCCCAGATCCAGATGTTACTGAAACCCGAAACGCACACACGACTGAGACAATATCCCTTGCTCTGGTATAACCTGCGTGCGGCTCAGGTGATCCGCAAGGCGATCCATAAACGCCGCAAAAGTAAGGAGCCCAGGCTCGACCTGCTGCAAAGTGTTGTCGATAACTACGCTGCGCTGGGTATCGACAGAGCACTGGACGCCATGATGACCCTGGTCACTGCAATTTCGGGTCCGCCCGGCGCGGTCGCCAGTTGTATGGCAGCGCAGCTGCTGCAATCTCCCCAATGGCAAGACAAGCTTCGCGCAGAACTTAACGCTGCCCCCACTCAGGTGCCCGCTCTGCCCTTTAAACACACACCGCAGTTACACTGGTTTATCAAAGAATCGCTGCGCATGTGGAGTGTGCCAATTGTATTTCGCGAGGCACGCTGTCCGTTTAGCGTGGGTAAACTGACCGTGCAGGCAGGCGATACCTTTTTTAACAGCAGCTACTTTGTGCACCGTAACGAGCAGTACTGGCCCGAGCCTCATGTGTTCGATCCGCTGCGCTGGCAGCAGGCAAACGTGCAACCCAACACCTATGTGCCATTTGGCTGGAACCCCCGCGCCTGTGTTGGTGCGCAGCTGGGTACCAACCAGCTGGCTATCTTGTGTCAGCTGTTGTTGTGTGATCTCAACATCACCCTCACGAGTCCGTCGGCGCTCGCGTTTGAAAATATGAACATCCCCTCTGTAGCCGGTTTTGAGGGCACCATTAGCGAGCAACAGACATGAGACTAGAAGACACCGAAGAAAAATTTAATAAGCCTTTTCAGGCGCTGGACCAGGCACTGTCCAAGTGTCCCGCACACATTGAGTTTGAGCAGGATAATTACTATGTAACTGACTTTGACTCTGCGAAACAGGCGATGGGCAACCCCGACGGCAATTATGTTGAACAATCCGATTTTTTTAGCGTTAACGGTGCGATGTTTTCGACCCGGGATGTACAAATTGCCATCGGCAAAGACGCCATCCTCAGCCTCAAACGTTACTATGAGCAGCGCCGGAGCAAGATAATTGAGCAATTTAAACATCAGATAAGCCTTGGCCAGCGCTGGCCGGATAGTGCCAATGACCTGATGTACAATGCGTTTTATGACTTTCTGGTCGATAACCAGCGCAGTCCCCAGCTACGTAAACTGCTCGATCAGGTGCTCGTTTATTCTCTCTACAGTGGTCAAAAAACCCATGGGGCCGGATGGCGACGCGCCTTTATCCGCATGCGGGTGCACCGGGCACTGCGCGCAGTATTTAAAGCACGCCGCCAGCAAAGCCCGTATCAGGGCAATAACCGAGATGTGATTGACATCTTGCTGGCATCGAGTCCAGAAAACGAGTCGCCCAAAGCGCTGGCACAGATTTTTTTATCCTTCTTTTTTGCCATTAACAGCTCCATGGCGTTTACCCTGGCCTGGTCTTTGTATTTTTGTGCCAAAGAGGGCGGCGTTTTGCACCCGGCCCCCTGGATTGTCAAAGAAGCTTTGAGACTCTGGCCCGTCGCCTGGAACCTGCCCCGCACACCCAGTAAAGCCCATACCCTGGGGGAGCTGGACATCAGGCAGACGGACACAGTTACAGTCTGCCCATACGTACTGCATCGCCACCCGGACAACTGGCCGCAACCCGAGCGCTTTTATCCGCCACGCTGGGAAGAAGCCCCTGCTGACGCGCCTTATATGCCGTTTGGCTGGGGCACCCATAAGTGCATTGCCTCTGCCTTTGCGCTGACCTTTACCGCAGATCTGATTGGCGCGATACAAGGCCAACAGCTGACATTTGAGCAGCTGTCAGACGAGCTGCATCCGGAGCCTGCCATCGCGCCGCCCGCCTTTACAGTCACGGCACACAACCCGGCCTGATCCTATCCTGAAAAAGCCCGCTCTGCGGGCCTGCTCGGGGACCCAACTCCCTCACGTAACCTGTTGTAATAGTTATTACACGACTTTGCATCTAGAGTTTCATCAGATACCGATCGGCACAGCGCAGCTATACTCTCAGTGGGTTGGCGTGAATCGTCATGCCCGGTCGGGACAGGTAAACGGCGTATCTGTGGCTCACGCGTTAACTCGCGAGTGACATGTGCACCATTGCAGTTACCTGACAAGGAAACATAGATAAGCGGAAACCGTTATGAGCGATAAGAAAAAACGTAGTAAGCAACAACAAGGTGAACTGGTTAACCCCAAGTATCTGGATAAAAACATCAAACATGCCCCGAGTGCCAACAAGGTGCAGTGCTGGACCGGTGGCGATGACTACCAGCCTATTGAGCTGGCCACTCAGCGCCTCAAAGAAATGTTTGTTGAAATGGGACAAAAAACCCGTATTGAGCGCGGTCAGAAACCCGCAGAGCGGGCCGTATTTCGTAAGCAACATGGCATCGCCTATGGTACCTTCGAAGTGCATGGAAAGCTCGATAAAGCCCTTCAGAAAGGGGTGTTTTCCAAACCTGCCAGTTACGACTGTGTGGTGCGCTTTTCTAGTGATACAACACCAGATAGCCCGGATCTGCACACCACCTTAGGGGTCGGCATCAAACTGTTTGGCGTGAAAGGCCAGAAGCTGCTGGGCGACAGCGACAATGTTGATTTTATCATGCAAAACATCGATCGCTTTTTTGCCCGCGATGCTTCACAAATGTGTGCCTTTACCACCGCAGGTGTCATCAACCGCGATTATCCGGCTTATCTTAAAAAACACCCAAAAACGGCCGCTGTGCTTGATGCCATGACCAAGGTCGAAGCCAGCTGCCTGAGTGCGCATTATTGGGCAATACTGCCCTTTAAACTTGGCGAGCAAAATGCCGTGAAATACCGTATTCGCCCTGTGGATACCTATCGCGGTGCGCCGGCACAAGGCAATAATTACCTGGCTGATGATCTACAGATCCGCCTGCGTCAGGGTGAAGCCAAATTTGTGTTTGAAATTCAGCGTCGTCCAGCCAATGCCTCAGAAGAAGACTTTCCCATCGACAACGCCATGGTGGTGTGGCCGGAAGATCAGGCACCTTTTGAGCCCGTTGCCACGCTAACGCTGCCACAGCAAGATATTTGCGCCATTGGCCAGGCCGAGTTTGGTCGCAACCTCGCCTTCAACATCTGGCGGACACTGGCCGACAATGAACCTCTGGGCTCCATCGCTCAGGCGCGAAAAGTGGTATATCAGGCCAGTGCTGATACCCGCCACCAGGCCAATGGTCAGCAAATGAATGAGCCCAACGCCATTGACCCAAAGTTCACTGGTAATACGGACGAAGACAGCACGTGTATTGTGCGTGCCGGCATTTATCCCCCCATTGGTGTGATGCGGGTTGGCGGCAGTAATGAGTACTTTATCGGCCCGCAAGTGCCTAACCCTAAACCCCGGCTGGAAAAAGATGCCTATCGTGATGGCAAAGGGCTACTTAAACGTCAGGCGGCCGAATTCCGGATCTATGGCTTCAATGCCGCAGGTAAGGCCGTCAAAGAGCTGACCATGGACAATGCCAAAATCAGCTGGCAGGTGCATTTGGCCAATCAAAAGTCGTCCTGGTATGAATTTCAGCTGGCCCTGGATGTACCGGAAGCGGCAGATGCGCCACCCAGCCTGCTGCGTAACGCCAATGTTGCCGATCGCAACCGCTTGTTGATCGATGGCGGCAGCCACACGCTCGATAAGGCCAAAGTGAAAAAGGGCCCGCAATTCCATGGCGAGTTTATGGGAGAAGAAGTTTACCTGGGTGAGCTTAAATCCGACAAACAGGGCCGTTTGGTTGTGCTGGGCGGCAATGGTGTATCACGTAATATCAATGGCGATATCGCGATCACCTTTGCCAACAATGAAGGCTGGCACGACGACATTTCCGACGGTCCTGTCACTGCCGAGGTAGAATATGAGGGCGTGAAGCTGCAAGTTGACCCGGCCTGGGTGGTGTGTGCCCCACCTGACTATGCGCCAATGCAAAAATCCGTGCGTACCATGTGGGACTTAATGCGCTCAGTGGCTGTCAATGCCGGTATGCTTACCCGTCCGGCTCGTCCTTCTTTCAGGCAGGATATTTTGCCCATTTTCGAGCGTATGACCGACTTGCAATGGGTCAATGCGGGCTTTGCCGCCGGATTTGGATTTAAAGCCCCCTTTAACTACACCAGCGAAGAATGGAAAGCCAAACTCGGCAACCCCTCCCCGGCTTATAAAGAGCTGCGTCGCACGCTGTCGAACAATTTCCGTCGCTACGGACAACCCGGCGCTCAGGCAGCGCAACTGTGGCCCTGGCTTTATGGCGATGCGTTGTCGATCCCGCCAGCGGGTTCTGAGCGACAGCACTCCACTTTATCAGCACTGCAATTGTCTTTCTTAGATCAGTGGGTTGAGGGCGACTTTACTGCCGACTATATCGATCCGGCTATTTGTCCGCATGCGGCTGAGCCCGATGACATAGACAAAGTGCCGGTTGCCGAGCAACCCGATATGCTGACCCGTGGCGCACTGGATTTTTGTCTTGCTGATGCCTTCCATCCGGGGTGTGAAATGACCTGGCCTATGCGTACAGCCGGTATGTATTCAGCGCCGTTCCGCATTAAGCATGCTGACAAAGCGATCTGTAAAGACACCACCTATTATGGTGCGCAGATCAATGGCGATACCATTACCCTGGCTCAGGGCCCCATTCTGGGCGGCCAGGTTGCCGGTGGTATTACGCGCTGGATGGCAATCCCGTGGCAAACCGACACGGCCAGTTGCCGGGACGGCTACACACCAGAATACGACCCATACCTGCCTACCTTCTGGCCTGCGCGGGTACCCAATAATATTCTGGATGTCGCGCGCTACGAAGCAGCAATTAACCCGGCACTGGATCCTCAAACCCGCGTTGAGGCATTCAATTATCGCAGTGACTGGCTGGATGCCCTGCCGCTCTATGGTCAGCCGGCAACCTACACCGCCCAGATCAACAGCATGATCAAAAACTTCGACAAGCTCGCTGTGGTACAGGGTCGTCCGGGCGCAACCGACGACGTCGACCTACCCGCCAGCATGCAAGTCGGTATCACGGCTGAAGATCATCGCGAAGGGCTGGCCAGCGAGGCCGAAGTCACCGAACTGGGCAAACTACAAACCATTGCTGAATTAGCTGCTAATCTGGTGCCCAGCCCGGATGGCCGCGATCCGGCTCAACCGGTGATGGCAAGCTCGCGTTCTAGAGTCGATCTCGGGGTCATCGAAAAGGTCAGCCGCTTTGCGGTGAATTTCCCCAAAGACTTTAAATAAGGTCGAGCGCAATGACACAGGTAAAACACTGTCAAATTGCGATCATGGGTGCCGGGGTGGCGGGCTGTATCGCCGCCCTGGCACTGAGTCGCCACTTTCAGGTACTCTTGATTGATAAGCAAGCAGCCTGCCCCGACAAGGTTGGAGAGTGCCTGCCGCCTGCTGCGGCGCGGATACTTCGCAGCCTGGATCTGTTGCATGCTTTTGAACAGCGCCAGGATCTGCATATGCCAAACTATGGCATTCGAAGCCATTGGGGCAGTGAACATGGCCTTATCAACGATACGCTCAGTAACCCGGATGGAACGGGCTGGCAGCTTAACCGGGCCGGATTTGAAAACTGGTTACGCGAGCAGGTGACTGCACGGGGCATAGAGACGCTCTGGCCTGCTAAATTGCTGGATGCTCAGCCTGGCAGCGATGGCTGGCTACTGCATCTGGCTACGCAAACACAAGTTCAGGCCAGCGCGCAAAGTATCGCGGTACC
This sequence comes from Pseudoalteromonas rubra, assembly GCF_000238295.3. Classification (NCBI taxonomy): domain Bacteria; kingdom Pseudomonadati; phylum Pseudomonadota; class Gammaproteobacteria; order Alteromonadales; family Pseudoalteromonadaceae; genus Pseudoalteromonas; species Pseudoalteromonas rubra. Next base: position 38,651 of record NZ_AHCD03000028.1, on the reverse strand, counting down.
CTGTCACTTTGTGATTGATGCAACCGGACGTCACAGCGCGTTTGCCACCAAACTCGGGCTCAAACGTAAAGTAATGGATAAGCAAATTGCGCTGTGGGCCAGCCTGGATTGCGCTTCAGAAAATCAACTGGCATGCATTAATACGAGCCCACAAGGGTGGTGGTATAGCGCCAAGTTACCCGCCCAGCGTCGCGTACTGGCATTGCAAACAGACAGCGATTTACTCGAAAAAGGACTGCAACATAACCTGAGTCAGTTTTGCCACCTGGCACGCTCACAGGCAGGATTAAAAGTTCTGTTGCCAAAGGGGATTGAACAATCAGGGAACATGCAGCTGCATGGTGTAGTATCAGCCAACAGCACCTGTCTGACCCAAACCGCAGGACATCGCTGGGCCGCTTTGGGCGATGCGGCATGTAGCTTTGATCCTTTGTCTTCGCAGGGGATGTTCAATGCCATGGCAACCGCCATGCAGCTGACCAATAGCCTGGCAGGCCATGGCCTGACCGATCCCAGTGCCACGATTGAAATTGCCCGCTTGCATCAGACGCAAATCGGCGCAATCTGGCAGCACTATCTGTCTCATCGCGCGCATTATTATGGCCAGGAACAACGCTGGCCCGATGCCCCCTACTGGCAACGTCGCCATACGCAAAAAAACGCCGAGTTCAGTTGAGCCCGGCGTGAGGTTCGCAATTCAAGTCCTTTTTCAATACCTGTCCATTTTTATATTTGCTCATTTGGGGGGAGCAAAGTGGTATTATTTTACAATCAGCTGATCTTCATAGGTGTAGATGCCGTTTGGATCTGTCAGGTTAAAGACTTTCACCGCCATGGTCTTACCTACTGCGTTTTCACACTCAAGGATCTGATATAGCACTGGATTCTTAGCCTTGTTATCTACCACAGTGTCCAGAGTGAAAACGTCTGAATGGAATGGACCCTTGCGATCTTCACCATGGAATAAGCCCAAAGACACACCACGGTCTGCAACTATGCTACAACGCGCGTCATTGTTTTGGTTATCAATGACCAGACGGCTGCTGATGTGGTAAGCCGTGTGATAGCCATACGAGTAAGGCTGATTCACGAAGTCACCAGCAGGTGTCAGCTCGATTTGCCAATCTACTACAGGCGCGCCCGGTACGTTAACCAGTACTTTGTACCAGTCACCCGCCGCATCATAACAGCTGACATGCAGTACTTTCTTTTCGGTCAGTGTCGCTTCAGGAATAGCAACGCCCATTTCAACTGTATTGCGATCTGCAATCGTCTTCACACCCAGGTTAACAATATGACGACCATCATTTGCAGAGTACAGGTTTGCAGATTCACAGTAAGCACCTTCACCACGCAGGACCAGTTGCGCTTCAAAATTATGCGCAAACTCGCCGGTTAGTAATGCTGAGCTTACCGGGCCTGAGGTGTAGTTAGTCAAACGCTCGTATCCATCAGTATCAAACACATTTTGATAAGCCGTAGCCTGGCTACCAAATGCACTGAACAAAGCGACTGCAGCAAATGACAAAGATAAGGTTTTCATGGTTATGTCCTTTTAGAAAGTAACGAGTAAAAAATGTTAATGGTTAAACAGTGCAGCGCAGGTCAACGATTGACCATCATGTCTGACCCTTGCTGGCTAACTGAGGTCACCATAGCAAGAGAAATTCGCCCCGGACAAATTTCAAAAACAAGTAGGATTACTCATCGAGAAACAAAAAATATTCAACATTATCAAAATTATAAAAATCAAACTTCCCATCCTCCTAAGCATTACACAGCATTGCTCAGGGTTTCAAAAGCCACTCCTAAGAGACCCTGTTTTATTCTGTTCAAAAAATAATGAAACTTCATCTGAGTCACTTTATTCCCATTTCTATAAGCTGATAAAGCTTGATCTACGACAAAAAAATTTGTCACTCAGCAGCAAAATTTCTCGTCGAACTAAAGCTTGCGCGCCCTCCCCTTGCGCCCTACTATTTGCGTGTTTTCTGAAGATAGCCAATCCGAGTACATCGCGGTGGTGTGTTTAGCATGACGTGTCAATGAGCCCGTCATGACGTGGTCACCCTGTGGCAAGGCGATAGAGCAACTATCCAGGATCTATCACTGGTTCAGGTAAAGGTAATACGCTGCTGCGTCGCCAACACCTGAGTCGCTTTGCTCAAGACCTGAGGCGTTGATCGTGTGCACCACAAACAAGCACCGGTCACACTGACAGCCTGCAGGTCGTTATTCGCTGATACTATTTGGAGTCGCTATGCCTATTCAGCCGCAAGTACAAAATTTTGATATCGACGCAACTCTGGTCACCGACTTAGTTGCTCAGTACGGCTCACCCTTATTGATGCTCGATTGTGCGCAAGTGCGTGAACACTATCTGACCCTTGCTGATGCATTGCCCGGAGTACGTTTACACTATGCACTAAAGCCTTTGCCACACCCGTCGGTGGTGCGCACTTTGCTTCAGCTTGGCGCCTGCTTTGATCTGGCAACCAGTGGCGAAGTCAACTTGGTCCGTGAGCAGGGTGTACCGGCTGAATGCACAATCCATACGCACCCGATCAAACGTCGCAGTGATATTGTCGATGCACTGGACTACGGTTGTCAGGTGTTCGTAGTTGACAACCTGAACGAACTGGCCAAGTTTCGCGAGTTCACCGAACAGGCTGAAGTACTGATCCGACTGAGCTTTCGCAATAGTGAAGCCTATGCTGATCTGTCGAAAAAATTCGGTTGTAGCCCGGCCGATGCAATGACGCTCATACGCCAGGCACAACAATGGGGTATTCGGGTGAAAGGTCTGTCGTTTCATGTCGGCTCACAAACGGCCAATGCAGACAAATATGTCGCGGCTATTGAAGCGTGCAAACAACTGATGGACGAGGTGGTGGCTGCCGGATTACCGGCGCTAAGCTGCCTGGACATCGGTGGAGGATTTCCAGTTTCTTATGCGAGCAACCAGGTGGATATTCGTGCCTTTTGCGCACCGATCAATGCGGCACTGGCTGAGCTGCCAGAGACGGTACAGCGGATTGCCGAGCCGGGGCGCTTTATTGTTGCCGGTGCCATGACTTGCGTTGCCTCAGTCATGGGCCAGGCACAGCGTGAAGGCCGCACCTGGTATTATCTCGATGACGGGATTTATGGCTCTTTCAGTGGGCTCATGTTTGATATGGCCTGTTACCCGTTATGCACTTTAAAAGCCGCGGATGTGGTCTACCCCAGTGTCCTGGCGGGGCCGACCTGTGACAGCATAGATGTGATAAGTGATGCCGTTGAACTGCCCAAACTGGAAGACGGCGATCTGGTGATCACCCGCATGATGGGTGCATACACCAGTGCAACAGCAACCGACTTCAATTTCTTCAAACGTGCCACCACAGTGGTACTCAATGAAGTGATCCAACTTCACCAGGCCGAATTCGGCAGCTAAACGCCCACCCTTCTGAGGCCCATTCGGGCCTCTACGCTTCATTATACCAATTTCACTTAATACCTTGTCTATTTGAAGGAGCAAATAGGACGCTAACAGTGTTAAAAATTTCTCATTTAGAAAAACTAAATAGCAAAATTTTTGCCTCGCCTACATGGACGTAGGTGCCTCAGCGATAGCAGGACGCGAGAGCGGTGTTATCGACCCTATTTTCTCGCCTCAAAATAGACCACTTAATTAAGCAAATTGGTATTAATTTACGCACACACAGCTGCTGTGCAATCAAAACCGTGTTTTATCGGGAGAGTGGACTGGGCATTTCAGGAGAGTGCAATAATTTACGCAACGGTATGTCATAAAAAGTAGCGTAACTCAGGTACATGTACCTTAGTTTAACACCGAAAAAGAAAGAATAATCACTTCCATAAACACTAATGATAAGCATTATATAGACCACATATCAGACCAGATAAGTTTTTTTATCCAAACCGTTTGACTTTTGTTCATTTAAACCTAACTTTTAAAACAACTCGACACATCGAGTTAACCAAATAAAAACAATTACCTTTATGACAACAGGAAAAACGAATGAAACATTCTTTAATTTGCTTATCGATTATAAGTGCTCTATCCAGCGCCGCTGCTGCGGCGTCAGAACCCGACTACCAGGGTGCAGCCGCTGAGCTGACGATTAACAATACCTGTATCGTCAGATTCGACGACAAGACGGAAAAACTGGATGTTGAGGGCAAGGCCAAAGGGTTGCTGGCACGTGCAAACGCACAAGCAAAACACATCTATAAGCATGCAATGAAAGGCATGGCAGTTAATATGAGCTGCGATCAGGCACGTACCATGTTTGCCGCAGAATCGGCCATAATGCGCTTTACGCCAGACGGTGCTGTCTATGCCAGCCCGGCAAAAAAACTTGGCAAACCCGGTGGCGGCACGCAAAACCAAACCATTCCATGGAGTGTCAGCCGCGTAGGTGGCCCGGTTGATGGCAACGGCTATACAGCCTGGGTTATAGATACCGGTATCGATGTTGATCATGCCGACCTGAATGTTGACAGCAGCCGGGGTTTCAGCGCATTTAGTAAAGGCAAGAATGCCGGCGTAGATGATGCCAATGGTCACGGCACCCATGTTGCCGGCACCATTGCGGCGCTGGATAATAGCCAGGATGTGGTTGGTGTCGCGGCTGGGGCCACCGTTATTCCGGTGAAAGTACTCGACTCACGTGGCTCTGGCAGCTGGTCGGGCGTATTGGCTGGTATTGACCATGTCGCAGCCAATGCGTCACCGGGAGATTGTGTCAATATGAGCCTCGGTGGTGGTTTTAACCAGGAGCTGAATGATGCCGTTGAAAGCGCAGCACAGCAATCTGGTGCTTTCTTTGTGATTGCAGCAGGTAATGAAAGCCAGCATGCCAGCAACGTCTCACCTGCCAGCGCTTCGCATCCGCGCGTATATACCATCTCAGCGACGGATGCCAATGACCGCTTCGCCAGCTTCTCGAATTATGGTAACCCACCTGTTGACTACGCGGCTCCGGGCGTCAGTATTTTGTCAACTCGCAGCGGCGGTGGCACGACAACCATGTCGGGCACATCCATGGCATCACCTGCGGCCTGTGCCGTGATCATGATGAACAATGGTAACCCCAGAACTGATGGACGTGCATCCGGTGATCCAGATGGAAATGCCGACAGCATTATTCATTTGTAAGTGACTGTCAGCAGTTCAGCCTTCGTGCTGAACTGCTGCCAAGTCAGGCATGTTTAATTAACAAAACAGTCCGGACTGGCCTCACAGGTTTAGACTGATATCCCCTGCGCTTGCATCGACCTGACGCCAGATATCGCCTGCATAATATCCATAAAATACACATCCTCAAGCAGTGAAATCACATCATTCCACCTGGGGTTAAACTCGTTATTTTCCCAGCGCCTCAGAGTACGCTCCTCAATACCATAACTTGCGGCAGATTCTGCCTGAGTAAACCCTCTTAATTTACGCGCATACTTTAATAACTGTGCCCCCCGGGGCGCACGCAACAAATCAAAAGCCTGTGCGTTATCTTGTTGCGGTGATGGCACACCTCCTCCCAGAGTGAACGGGTTAATCATAGTGTCTGTTGGGATCTTGCAGTTTGCTGTGCTGGTCATATCCACTTCCTTACTTTTTTACGCAATCTTGTCATGTTACCCATACATATTGGTGTAATTGGGTCATTATCTACTATCAGCAATGGCTGTTAACGCGGACTGAATCCTTAAAACACCGCCAATGCGTAATTTATGAAAGATGATAGTTTAGTTTTTTACGCAGATCAATGCGTAACAATCAAAATTTTGCGTAAAAATTTGAATTGCGTTTTCCCATATAAGTTCCTATAATGCCTTATTGCTTAAAAATGGGACATCAGAGGCGTGGTATCAAACAATGGAAAAACAATACAATACGGAAGCTGACAGCTCGGCATTCGCAGAGCGCGTTGAATATGCAATTAAACCGCATAGCATTCGTGCCTTTGCGTCAAAAATTGACATTTCTGAAGGCACCTTAAGACGCATACTTAAAGGTGAAGATCCGAAACTGAGTATTGTAGAGCGCATTGCTCAGGTCGCCAATGTTGACCTGATGTGGCTGATCCAGGGGGAGACCGCCGCAGATTGCCCCCAATCCCCTATCATCACCCAACCGCTGGTCAAACTGGATGAGTTTAACGAAGCCTTTGTCTTAGTGCCTGGTTATCATGTCTCGGTCAGTACCGGGTATGGTGCCTTTAATGATAATGCCCAGGTTGCGCGCCATCTGGCGTTCAGAAAAAAGTGGATTGACTACAAAAACCTCGATAAAAGTGAACTGGCAGTTGTGTTTGCTAAAGGCGACTCGATGGAACCCACCATCCACAACAACAACACCATTTTGGTCGATCTGAGCGATAAAAAGCTCAGCGAAGGCCTGATCTATGTGGTCCGGCTGGGCGAAGAGTTATATGCCAAACGGTTACAACAGTATCTGGATGGCTCAGTCAGACTGATCAGTGATAACAAAGAATACGTCGAACAGGTTGTCCGTGCAGACGAACTGGAGCAACTTGAAATCATTGGTAAAGTCGTGTGGATTGGTAAAGATCTTGCGTAAGCAAGGTGGCTAACGGCCACTGAACACGCTCAATGGCCTTGCCTGAGTAAGCACACAGGTCCGTCGGGCTCAGTACCAACCGCCCCGCTCTTTTTCGCTGGTGACTATGTCGCCCTGATACAGTTGATTGCGCCCGGCACCACCGTTCAGGGTATCGTACCCCGCGCCTCCGGCCAGGATATCGTTGCCCTCTTTACCTTCCAGTACATCTTTGTCACCGCCACCGTTGAGGGTATCATCGCCAGGCCCACCTACCAGCTTGTCACGCCCGGCAAAGCCACTTAGTGCATCATTGCCAGCACCACCAAATAGCCTATCTCCGCTGCGGCCCCCCATGACTTCATCGTCACCGTTACCTGCCCAGATATGCTGCGCTATCGTAATAGTGCGACCGTCGTAATTGTCATCACCATCACCCAGATAAACCTGAACTTGCTCGACCTGGCTGGCATAAATAAACACACAACTGGCACTGTCAGACGTCGCCCGCATCACTTTGATACGCCGACCGTCTCGTGTCAGGCGGAATGTTTCGGCCTCAACAGTGCCAACAATATTAAGTACAACCAGGTATTTCGCTGATTTCGCTGTTCTCAAAGCCATACGCTTAACCTCGACAATGGCGCCCCCACTGAGGCCGGTACACACACCATCTGATGCAATAGCAACCCGCGTATCAACAAAGCTCAGCGCGCTCAGTAACAGCGCAAACAAACCATACTTATTCATATCCCTATCCCTCTCATAGTGCCGCTCACTCGGGCTGGTTGACAGCGCAGCAGCGATATCAACCAAAGTTGCTGTTATTTTAGCCATGGAGTGTGGATACAATGTGCAGATATCACACAGGGAGCAGGTTTCAGACCCGTAGTGAGTCATCACCCTATGGCTAATGCTTGCAGCCTCAGAAGTGGCACCATATTGATAAGTAAACACTTCTAGCATAGCATGCGGTATGTAATATGGCGTTCACATGCACAGCGCACTGATCAGTGTGGCTGTGATAGTTCCCGGTTCACCACTGAAGGCGCGTTTCATCAGCATGCAAAATTTTAATGCACAACCTTACAATAAAAAATGCATGAAAATACGCCGCGAATTTGAGGCTCAGTAACAAGAGAAAATTTATAGGCCTATTTTTAAGGAAGAGAATCAAAATGAGGGAATTTCTTCGCAGTCTGGCGGGTTGAAGCTATTGACCAAATAGGGTGGCCATATGCCATGGTAAAGCGATGCCAGATACTGCGATGAAGGGAGCCTCTGCGCATAATCACTTCTGATAGTTAGCCGGTAAACTATAAACGGAAAGATAAGGGTATCATTAGTAAACAGTAATCCAACCCCTTGTGCCTGGACAAGGCTGACAGCGAATATGAGCCCGCGTTTTACAGGCTCAAGTAACATTACGCAAATAAGGCGCGTATCAGCACATACACTGCCAGAACTGATTGCCCGTTTCTGACTCAGCCGGGCGACAACGGTAGGTATAAGGCGCACCGCCCGCGATGTTTGGCGTTTGTTGCTGTGCAAGCTGTTGTGTTTCTGTCAGACGTTTTAATGCAGACTTCTTAATTTGTAGTTTCATATTCTTTTCCTTGAGTTGAATTTTTTATGATCATAAAACGGATGATCACAAATAAACTGACACTTTAAAAACAAGAAATCAACATATTTATTACTTTTTTATGAGTCGTCAGTCATCCACTCAGCCATTCTTGCGACAATTTCCTCTTCGCTCAAATCTTCCTGATGCGTGCCTATGGTCCAAACATGGCCGAACGGGTCCTGTAATGTACCAGCCCGGTCTCCATAAAACTGATCGACCACAGGACGGAGCTCCGTGGCACCAGCAGCAATCGCCTGGGCAAAGGTACTGTCTACGTCAGGCACATAAAACATCAAACTCACAGGCGTGCCACCGAGCTGCTTCGGGCTCTTGAAATGGGCATCCGGGCACATATCAGACAGCATCAGGTGGGAGTCACCGATTTTAAGCTCGGCATGCGCCACCCCCCCATCCGGCATAGGCAATTGCATTATCAGCTCAGCGGCGAAGGCTTTACGGTAAAAGTCTATCGCCTGAACCGCATTCTCAGTGATCAAATAGGGCGTCAGGGCATGGTAACCATCCGGTATCGCTGAAACTGTCATGATGATTTCCTCACAGGTTACGGGCAGTATCACACTTTGTCTGTTTGTCGTTACCTATCGCGGGTAATCGCGATGCTGCTCGTCAGGCAAACGGTACATTTAAAGCTAGCCTAGTTCAGTGAAATGTCGAATTGTGACAGCGCTGAGAGAATTCGCTTTACAGTGGGTTCAGCGCTTTTTCAGCACGATAAAAAGCGCTAAACTAAGCGCTTTTGACGCCTTACAGTGAGAGCATGATGCAACGTAAAAAGCTGGTAAACCACCTCAATGAATATCTTAAGCCGTTCCAGATTAAAGACTATTGCCCGAATGGCTTACAGGTCGAAGGCAAGCCTGAGATCCGAAAGGTCATCACCGGCGTCACAGCCAGCCAGGCCCTCATCGATGCAGCTATTGAAAAACAAGCGGATGCCATACTGGTTCATCACGGCTACTTCTGGAAGGGCGAAGACCAAACCGTAACCGGCATGAAAAAGCGCCGACTCCAGGCTTTGCTTGCACATGATATTAACCTGCTGGCCTATCACCTGCCGTTGGATGTACACCCAGAAGTGGGCAACAACGCGCAGCTGGGTAAGTTACTTGGCCTGACATTAGAGCGTCCACTGGAACCCTGGAACAGCAACAGTGTTGCGGTAAAAGGCAAACTCAGCGAGCCCATGTCTGCAGCCGACTTTGCGGTTTTAATTGAACAGAAATTGGGGCGTAAGCCACTTGTCAATCAAGCGGGTGATCACCTGATAAAAACCATTGCCTGGTGCACGGGAGGTGGGCAGAGCTTTATCGACCTGGCTGCCAGTCAGGGAGTCGATGCTTACCTGACCGGCGAGGCTTCTGAACAAACCATTCACTCATCCAATGAGCAGCAGATCCACTTCTTTGCGGCCGGACATCATGCAACCGAGCGATACGGTGCAAAGGCACTGGGTGAGTATCTGGCCACTCAGTTTGACTTAGACGTTGAATTCGTTGATATCGACAACCCTGTGTGATCTATGGCTAAGCACAAACAACGCACCCTCAACCGTGATGAGGACCGCAACTTCGGCGAGCTAACCGGCAAATTTAAGAACAACATTTATGGCACCACAAAGGGCCAGCTGAGAGAAGCTGTGTTGCAGCGCGACCTTACTCAGCAAGTGCCCTGGCTTGGTGTTGATCTGACTAAAACCGTACTTGATGTGGGCGGCGGCCAGGGTCAACTGGCGCTGTTTCTGGCCCAGCTTGGGCATGCTGTCACACTCGTCGATATCTCTGAGGAGATGCTGGCGCAGGCACAGCGTCAGGCCGACGCGTTGGGCGTGAGTGAGCGGGTAACCCTGATCCATGCACCGCTTCAGGCACTCCCGGATCTGGCACTCGGTCAGTTTGATCTCGTGATGTGTCATGCCGTGCTGGAATGGTTGAGTGAGCAACAACAGGCTTTATCGCTGTTAGCACAGCGGCTGACGCCGGATGGGTTTTTCTCGTTGATGTACTACAATCGCGCAGCTCAGCGCATGGCCAATATGGTCTTTGGTAATTTTGATTACGTGCGCAATGGTCTCAAGGTGAAGCAAAAAGTCGGATTGAGCCCCAACCGTCCACTCGAACCCGCTGACGTCGACCATTGGCTGAGCCAGCTGCCGCTGCAAAAGCGCGTACAATCAGGGGTACGGTGTTTTCATGATTACTTGCGCGATCCAAGTAAAGCCAGTGATGAATTTGATGCATTACTTGAGCTGGAGCTGAAGTACAACCAGCAGGAACCTTATGCCTCACTCGGCAGATACACGCACCTGGTGCTAAAGCACCTCACCACCCCATCAGAGACATAAAAAAGACCCTGGCACCGATTACAAGTGCCAGGGCCGAGACATGTGTCCAGGTCTTTAATCCTGTCGTCATACACTCACATTGCTCAGCAAGTGTATGTCAATGCCAAAGGTCGGGAGAGCAACAATTTAACCGTGGCACAGCACTGTAAAAAAGTCATCAATTATCCTTTGAATCTTTTTGAAAAGCATTAATTTCAATTACTTATAATGATTTATTTCTTAGCAAAGTGCGATAATATCTGGCCATACAACTGGGGCCGCTCAGTGGCAACACCCTGCCCACCACTGGTTTTGATCACCTCAAGCATCTCCTGATTGTCAATCAGGGTGTAAAAATAATAAGGCGTATTATCCCCTTCAGATCTGAGGTGTTGCAACAACTTCAATCCCGCAAGAGGCTCCTGCGCCCGACCCATATCTGAAATAATCAGATTGTATTCATACATTTGCAACAGCAATAATGCTTCTTCACTGGATTTCACGGTATACACACCGATATGGTGACGCTCAAAATAGCGTTTTTCCTGCAGATTATTTGTCGGATTATCATCCACCCACAGTATCCGTCCAATCGCATCACTGGGCTCACCAAAATGTAATCCCGCTGTTTGCTCTGTGCTGTGTGTCATCAGTCCGACAAAACACAAACAGGCAATCACCAAAACAGGCAACCAATATCGTGCTGGTAAAGCGTTTTCGCTCTGGGGAGTAACTGCTGGCATAGACTGCTCGGTCGCCAGCGGTGCCTGTGCGTTCATTAAAGTGCTGGTTAACGGGTGTTCACTGACCTCAATCGCGGGTGCAAACCGGTAGCCCTGTCCGCGCACGGTGACGATACAATTTTGCTGTAAGCCTGCACGATTTAACTGGCTGCGCAGATCGGAGACCAGCTTTGGCAGTGACCAGTCGGATACGACGGTATTTGGCCACAGTAATTTGACCAAGTCGGCATGAGCGCAGACCTGCGGGCGGCGCTGCAAAAGGCAGTGGAGAAGCATAAAGGCACGGTCGTCTAATTGTGTCGACCGCTCATCGATAATGACGCACTGCGTCGCAATATTCAAACGCGCGTTGGCGAATTGAAATTCCATAACCCTGACAATATTCTTGTTATTATCGCACCAGCGTAGCGGATTTCTTATTCACATGCTAGTTACATGTACTTGAATTGTTATCAACTTTGGTCTTACTGGCGTGGCAACTTATACTGAAAAAATCAATTTATAATTATTAAAATCAAATAATTAAGCGTTTTATTCAAGCCACTCAAAAGCACGCTTTAAAAAAGCAACAGCGTCTTTTTCAATGATCAGGCCATGCGCCATGACCAGACATTCGGGTGCCCAGTCCAGTATGGTGTTCAGATGTGCCCTTGCTGTGTCATGGTGAAAGATAAAACTCAATCGCCAGTCCAGCGGCGTCTGACCTTCAGGTGCCACTACGCCGGCACCTTTCGCCACAAAGCGCTGGAATGTATTCAGGCTGTTCGGGTCAAAGTTTTCTATCAGATCTGTGACCAGCAAAGTGCGACTTTGGGAGTGGAAAAACACCGCTTCTTCCATTGCTGGTGAGCCAGTAAAAAGTAGTGTTTTCAGAGTATTATCCCAGGGGTAATGCTGCTCATTGTCGAGGATCCCATCAAAGCTGAGTGTCTTGCACTTCTCTTTGACCTCCTCGGTGCCAAAGGTTTGTGCTTCCGGGTAGGTATCCTGCCAGGGCGACATGAACAAATGGTGCAGATGATTTGGTGCCAACAGGTAGAGCACTGGTCCAAGCGCATCCACTTGCGCTCGTAACTCTGGTGTCAGGCGGATTGGACTATGCACCCAAAGGCCACCGCAAGGTAAACGTACTATCGTCATCCGGGTAGTAAATGGCATGGTGAAAAACGACACGGCTTCACCATCGAAGATCCAGATATTCTCGTCCAGCTGTCTCATATTAATCTCCCTGGGAACCTGATTTCCCCTTATCAAACTTATCTAATATAAGAAAAAGTAATGAGATTAGAGACTAACACATTAGCTGATATTTTATCCAACACACATAACGGGATGACCAAATAGCGCGTACATTTTACTTTACTGACAGACGTCCTTGAGTATTTGTGCACCCAGATCACGCATGATCTGTGGCTCCGGGTGGGTGTGGGCAAAAGTGCGTAGCCCATAAATACTGACAATGAGGCTACGCGCTCTATCCAAAGCGCTGCGCGTACCAGCCAGCTCCCCTTGCTCAGCAATGCGCTCAAATACTGCGCAAAGTGCATTTCGCCACATGGCACATTGCTCACTGAGAATAGCCTGTGCCTCTTCATCTTGCTCGGCCAGTTCGTTCAGCGCTTTTTGTGTCAGGCATAGTTTTTGTGGATCATAACTCACACATTCCTCCACCACATGCGTCAAATACGCTGCCAGTCCGGCACTGGCTGAAGGATGTTGTGAAAACAGTGCCTTTAATTCATCGCTGCGATCTCGGTTATATTGCTCCAGTGCAGCCAGCAACAGTCCTCGCTTGTTTTGAAACGCACAGTAGATAGAACCCGGGTGCAATCCTGTTGCCGCTTTGAGATCCTGCATACTAGTTTTTGCATATCCCTTTTCCATAAAAGCCGTCATCGCGGCTCTGAGTACCTGCTCTTTATCAAATTCAGCACTGCGCATTCATTACTCTCCTCATCAAACGTAATGCATTTTACTCATTTTTGAACATTTGTTCAAAATATACTTGAACGATCATTCAAACGATCATATCTTGAATAAGCATTCAAAAACTAACTGGGTCCGACTATGACAAGCAAACTGTTTGAAAATTATGCACTAAATGATCAAATTTCACTACAAAATCGTATTTTGATGGCGCCGCTTACCCGCTGTATGGCGGATGATAACTTGGTGCCAACTGATGCAATGGCCGACTATTATGCACGCCGGGCCGATGCAGGGCTTATTATCTCTGAAGCCACCATCATTCGTCCAGACGCTCAGGGTTATCCGAATACACCCGGCCTGTTTACGAGCGAGCAAATTGACGGATGGCGCAAAGTAACCGATGCGGTGCATGCCAAGGGTGGTAAGATTTTTGCACAGCTATGGCATACTGGTCGGGTCGCTCACCCGCACTTTTTTAATGGTGATAAAGTACTGGCACCCAGTGCCGAGAAAGTGGAAGGTACCGTGCCCCGAATGCGGGATCTGAGCTACATCACACCAACACCAGCCACACTTGATGACATCAAACAGCTCATTGCTGATTATTCGCAAGCCGCCAGCAATGCCATTGATGCCGGTTTTGATGGCATTGAAATTCACGCAGCCAACGGTTATCTGATAGACCAGTTTTTACATTATGAAAGTAACACACGTACTGATGAGTATGGTGGAACCCCTGAAAATATGAGTCGTTTTGCCCTGCAAGTTATCGACGCTATCGCAGATCGTATTGGTGCAGAGCGCACAGCCGTGCGTCTAACACCAGGCGCTTACTTCAATATGCAGGCTGATCCCCGTGACCGAACTGTCTTTGATTACCTGCTGGCTCAACTGGAGCAGCGTACTCTGGCATTTGTGCATATAGGTACTTTTGATGACGCCATGGAGTTTGACTTCCTGGGCGGACGGGTCTCTGATTACGTCAGAGCCAACTATAGTAAAACCCTGGTTGGCGTGGGCGGCTTTACCCCCCAATCAGGTGATCAAGCACTTCGTGACGACCGCTTTGACTTACTTGCAATTGGCAGACCTTTTATTGCCAACCCGGATTACGTTGAAAAAGTCAGACAGGGTGAGACGTTGACGCCCTATTCTGAAGACATGCTTGAGACCTTAGTATAAGCAACTTAAGACGAGGAAACAGATGCGGATGATCCCCTTCTGCTCTGTTTACCTTATTATGGTGATCACTGCTCAGTTTTTGCGGGGTTGGACGTAATCACGGGAAGCTGAGCAGCTTGCCAGTCACGGAAATCGCCACTGAGGTGCAACAGGCTAAAGCCCTGCTCAGCCAACGCTTGTTCAAAAATGGCAGCACGACGCCCGGAGCGACAATAAACCACCAGCGTTTCGGGTTTGAGTGTGTCCAATAAAGATTGATGCTGTGAGATCTGGTCAAATGGAATATTAATGGCCCCTTTGAGATGTCCTGCTTCGAACTCGGTTGCGCTTCTGACATCGACTATCATATGCGGCCGGGCTGACATCTGATTGCGCAGCAACGCTTGCTGACTAATGATATCGGTTGCTGCTTGTGCAACTATACAAAACACACTGAGCAAGGCAAAAATACTAATCCTTATCATATAACACTCTCTACTTCATAGACTTTCCAGTAGCTGAAAGCGTAGCAAAAAAGTACATTATTTACCTCAGGAATAATTAAACACCAGGAAGCGCGAAAAAAGGAATAGCAATCTTTCTTGATTTGAACTTACCTACAACAGGCACATCGCGCAAGATGGGAATTTTTCATGCTGAAATCTTACCATTTAATTTACAATTACTTAGTTATTTGATCTGGCTCATTGGTAAGACAACTAAGGCTATAGTCTAATACTCATCAGCTTGTTTTACTTCTATTACTAATGTCTTGAAGCTAGTGATCACTTGGTAGATCAATAGAAAGAAACATCAGAGCAAAACTTGAGCTTTTACTCTATTTTGCTATATTTTTTATCACCCCTGACAAGACAGTGCTTTAACCCCTTATAAGGGACATAACAAAAACAACGAATAAACAGATGAAAATTTGTCTTGGGAATTAAATATATCGGTTATTAATTCGTCACAATGACGGATGACAATAACGCCAGTTCGTAAACCTTTTCGGTTGTATAAAACCCAACCGGAAACGTGGCTTAGAAGTGCGATAGTTGAGCCGCCTTAAGTTCGGAAGAGCAATATGGAAAGCAAAAAAATCGCAGTCGTCACTGGTGCACTGGGTGGCATCGGTTCAGCTATCGTCAAAGAGCTGGTAAATGCAAACTGTTTTGTAGTGGCTGTTGCCAGCCCTCGACGTACCTCAGCGGATATTGACGCATGGCTCAATGAGCAGTCAATCAACCCTGCTGCCGTACATGGCATATTCCTGGATGTGACTGATCACCAGGCGTGCCAGGAACAGCTGGATGACGTAATCGACCAGTTTGGTCGCATTGATATTCTGGTTAACAATGCAGGCATCACACGGGATACCTCATTTAAAAAGATGACCCTGACGCAATGGCAGGAAGTTATCGACACCAACTTTAACTCTATGTTCAACATGACTCACCCGGTCTTTGCACACATGTGTGCAAACAAATCAGGCCGCATCATCAATATTTCCAGTGTGAACGGCCAAAAAGGTCAGTTTGGTCAGGCGAACTATTCGGCTGCCAAGGCCGGCATGATCGGCTTCAGCAAAGCGCTGGCTTACGAAGGCGCCCGCGCAGGCGTAACCGTAAACGTGGTTGCCCCTGGCTATACCGCTACCCCTATGGTTGAAAAAATGCGTGAAGATGTGCTTGAAAGCATCAAGGCACAAGTGCCGATGCAGCGCTTAGCCACGCCACTCGAAGTGGCTCAGTCGGTCGCTTACCTGGCGTCTGATCAGGCAGGCTATATCACAGGTGAAACGCTGGCGATTAACGGCGGACTTTATATGAACTAAGCGGCGTATATCAGGATTGAGCCTACGCTCTGAAGTACCTGGGCAGTAACGCTACCTATACGGACTTTTTTGATAAACAGGAAGCACACCATGTACAACGATCTAATGAAAACTTTTACTGAGCAAAGCGAGCAGTTTTTCTCTCCGGCAATCAAGTTCAACCAACTGGTTGCTAAAAACATTGAGCAACTGGCTCAAATCCAGCTTGATGCAACAGAGAGCTTCACTAAAACTTCTGTTGAGCAGCTTAAAACAGCCGCTGAAGTAAAAGATGTTAAATCTTTCATCGACTTCAACGCAAGCCAGCTCACTGCAATGAACAAGCTAAGCCAGCAAATGATCGACGATGGTCAGAAACTGACTCAACTTGGCAACGAGTTCAAAGAGCACCTTGACGCAATTTCTAAAGACAGTGTTAAAACCACTGCTAAAGCTTAATCGCTGTCGTCTGCCCCTGCCTGTTGCGGGGGCATTTTTTTAGCCTGTTTTTTGTAGTGGCTGATCCGCTATACCAAACACGACACAAGACACGTGCAATCAATTTGCCTATTAGGACACGAGTAATGGATACCGATAACACAGATCTTAATAAAACGCTGACGGCCTGGTGGCAGTACAATCAAGATCTCTACACTATATTCAGTAATAACCTGCTCAAAGAAAACCCCGTTCAACAAGCCCTGAACGAGCAAAGTGCCCGGGATTTTGGTGTCTGGTTGAACGAAATAGCGAAGCAGCCAGAAACCTTTGTTCAGCATCAGTTTGACTGGTGGCAGGAACAAATCAAAATCATGCAACAAACCTGGGGTCAGGGATTCGACACCGAACAACCTGATATCATTGAAGCTGAGCGCGGAGACCGCCGTTTCAAAGCCGAAGAATGGCGTGACAATCCCTGGTTTAATTACATTAAACAAAGCTATTTGCTGTTTGGTCAGTCTTTATTGTCGTCAATCCGTGAAACACCTGGGCTGGATGACAAACTCAAAGAGCGTCTGGAATTTTTTGCCCGCCAGGTAGTGAACTCTATTTCCCCCAGCAATTTTATTTCCACCAACCCTGAGCTGCTTAAGCTGACGTTAGATTCAAAAGGTGAAAACCTGATCAAAGGGCTGGACATGTTTAAAAAAGACCTGGCCAAAAGTGGTGACATGCTGCGGATCAGCATGACTGACGAGCACGCTTTTGAGCTGGGTAAAGACATCGCGACCACCCCGGGGCGCGTGGTATTCCAAAATCATTTATTCGAACTTATTCAGTATGATGCCACCACCAAAGACGTATTCAAAACGCCGCTGCTGATCGTGCCGCCTTATGTCAATAAATACTATATCCTGGATCTGAAACAACAGAACTCTCTGGTGAAATGGTCTGTTGATCAGGGCCATACCGTGTTTATGATTTCATGGAAAAACCCGGATGCCAGTATGGCTGATGTGGGTTTTGAAGACTACATCGTAGATGGGGTTATTGCGGCGCTGGATGCCATTGAAAAGCAAACCGGTGAAGCGTATGTCAATGCCGTGGGTTACTGCATTGCGGGTACTCTGGTCACCACAGCGATGGCATACTTTGTCTCGAAACGCATGAAGCACCGTATCAAGAGTGCCACCTTGTTAACGACCCTGTTGGATTTCTCGCAGCCTGGTGAGATTGGCGTATTTGTAAATGAGCCGACGATTTCTGCGCTGGAAAAATACAACCTGCAAAATGGTATCATGCATGGTCATTTGCTGGGTGTCTCATTCAGCATGCTGCGCGAAAACAGCCTTTACTGGAACTACTACGTTAATAACTACCTCAAAGGTGAGGCCCCCATGGATCTGGACCTGCTGTACTGGAACGGCGACAGCACCAACCTCACCGCAAAATGTCATAACTTTATGCTGCGCGATCTGTACCTGGAAAACCGCCTCGTACAACCTCGCGAAATTGAAGTCAGAGGCACTAAGATAGACCTCAGTAAAGTCAAACAGCCGGTGTATATGTTGTCCACACGAGATGACCATATCGCCCTGTGGCAAGCTACTTTCCAGGGTATTCAGCACACCAGCGCAAAAACCACGTTTGTATTGGGTGAATCAGGCCACATTGCCGGTGTGATAAACCCACCAGCCGCCGAAAAATATGGTTTCTGGTATGGCCCGGAAGCAACTGGCGAAGCCAATGCCTGGCTGGACAAGGCCAAGCATCAGAGTGGCTCATGGTGGCCACACTGGGGTAAATGGTTAAGCCAGTATACCGACGAGAAAGTGCCCAAGCGCGTCACCAGCAGCAAAACCAATCCAGGCATTTATGCTGCGCCCGGTGAATACGTTAAAGTTAAAATCTAACCGACTAAGAGGCTGCCAATTGGCAGCCTTTATTTTTGTCGGAGCAGCTCACTGTGTCTGGCTGACATCATATGTAAACCACTCAGCCTGACGGCCTGTTTGCTTAATCTTGGAAAATCCTGACGTAGCTTATAACTGTGATAAAGATTACTGAAAATACTGCTGCGAGAGAGCCTGTCCAGCTGACCCAGAAACACCTTTGCGCTGTCTGGCTGCCCTGCTGGCGCCTGCGCTCTGCAGCAGGTCTGATAGCGCTTTAGCAAACTCACCAAAGTCAGAGTCGGATCTTTTTGCCGCAATGTCAGATCTGCTTCTATAAAAAATGCCGCGCCACTCCAGTAAACACGCGCGTGAGCTCTGAGCCGCCACATATCCTCACTGACCCGAGCTAGTGGACCTGGTGTATCCCAGGTGGCCAATCGACCCCGCTCGAGGCCAGCCATGATCCGCTGTACGTACTCATCTGTGGTGATCACACCACCGTGCAGCATAATGACGTTTTGTAAATAGGTGGCAAGCCCTTCTGCTAACCAGAAGTCTGGATAATCAAGCAACGGATGATATAAGTGGGCCAGCTCATGATACAAGGTCCAGTCGCTGATCAGTTGCTGCTGCGTCGCGAAATAGCTGATATGCAACTCAATACCATCCACCTCCGAGCGGTTTACTGCTCCCCAGGGGACCGGCTCGCTGCTCAAATACACGTTTTGTAACTTCACTGGCAGATGAGATTGTGCCAAAGGGCCTAAAGTATGCTCGGTCGTTTTTAGCCCCTGACTCAGCCAACTCTTGACAATGGCTTGCTGCTTCGCATCCAGTACATGCAAATCCTGGTAAACCACTTCCGTGGCCCAGCTTTGCGAGCACAGTAATATCGCCACTATCAATCCACGCATCATGCCTCCTGTTAGCCTCTTTCTCTCACCATAACATACACAAGGTATTTGTCCTGTGCCGTGGTTAAGTGGACACCGGATATTTTTGTTTTATGGCCAGGCGCACTGATTAAGATCACCAGGAACACTTAGCCCTTCACCTGTGAGATTCAGGCCACGCCCCTTCAGTTAAACGCTCACTCGTAAAGAGCAAAATTTCTTGTTAGACACGCAAGTCGATTGTCCGTTTAATGCGCCCCATCACCAAAACTTATTGAAACCACTTTTACCTATTAAGGAACGTTAATGACAGATTTGATCTCTTCTGAGCAGGCACGTGAATGCTACAACGTGCGCCACTGGAGCCAGGGCTTCTTTGGTATCAATGATCAGGGAGAGGTAACCGCCATGCTAACAGTAGATAACCCGGGGCACGCCGTTACTTTGACACACATTGCCGCGCAGATTAAAGCGCAGGGCTATGGTTTACCGGCTTTAGTGAGGTTCCCGCAGATCCTTGAGCAACGCGTCAATGACATCTGTCAGGCGTTCAATACGGCAATATCAGACTACCAATACCCTAAAGACTATTTACTGGTGTATCCCATCAAAGTAAACCAGCAAAGAGAAGTGGTTGAAGGGCTGATCGCCAGTCAGGACGGGAAAGAGAAAAAACAGCTGGGCCTTGAAGCGGGCAGCAAAGCTGAACTATTGACCGTGCTGGCATTGAGCGAAAAAACCAGTGCGGTGATCGTGTGTAACGGCTACAAAGACCGTGAATACATTCGTCTGGCACTGATCGGCGAAAAGCTGGGCCACAGGGTATATATCGTACTGGAAAAGCGCTCCGAGCTGGATCTGGTACTGGCCGAGGCCAAAGCGCTGAATGTAACGCCAAGACTGGGCCTGCGTGTCCGTCTGGCTTCGCAGGGCAAAGGTAAGTGGCAGGCAAGCGGCGGTGAAAAGTCTAAATTTGGTTTGTCCGCTTCCCAGGTATTAACTGTGATTGAGCAGCTAAAACAAACAAATATGCTGAGTGCATTGCAACTGGTGCATTTTCACCTGGGGTCGCAAATGGCCAATATCCGGGATGTACGCCTGGGTGTGAGCGAAGCGGCGCGTTTTTACTGTGAGCTGCGCAGACTGGGCGCTAACCTGACCATACTGGATGTGGGCGGCGGCCTGGCGGTGGACTATGACGGTACACGCAGCCAGTCGCATAACTCTATGAACTACAGTCTGGCCGAGTACGCCAATAACGTGGTTTATACCATAGGTGATACCTGCCAGCAGTATAACCAGCCGATGCCGACGATTATTTCGGAGTCGGGCCGGGCACTAACGGCACACCATGCGGTACTGATCACCGATGTGGTAGGCACGGAGAGTTATCAGCCGGAACAGCTGACTGCGGTTACCAGCGATGCACCTCAGCTGCTGCGCAATATGTGGCGTTCATGGCAGGCACTGAGCGAGCAAAGCGACGACAGAGCACTGATTGAGCTCTATCACGACACGCAAGGCGACCTGGCGGAAGTGCACGGACAATTTGCCATGGGCATGCTGTCGCTGGAACAACGCGCCTGGGCTGAACAAGTAAATTTGCGTATTTGCTACGAATTGCAGCAAAGAATGGATAATAAAAACCGCTTTCACCGCCCGATCATTGATGAGCTGAGCACCAAGCTGGCTGACAAGTTCTTTGTGAACTTCTCCTTATTCCAGTCTTTGCCAGATGCCTGGGGTATAGATCAGGTATTTCCTGTGCTGCCGCTGAGCGGCCTGACACAGGCGCCCAAAAAGCGTGCGGTGCTGCTGGACATCACGTGTGACTCAGATGGGGCGGTGGATCATTATGTCGATGGTCAGGGCATTGAAAGCACCCTGCCTGTGCCTGAATACACCGCAGATGCCCCCTACTTGCTGGGCTTTTTCCTGGTCGGTGCCTATCAGGAGATCCTGGGCGACATGCACAACCTGTTTGGCGACACGCACAGTGTGGTGGCCAGGATTGATGCACGAGGTCAGCTACAAATGGACGACATCGATGCAGGCGACAGCGTGGCAGATATGATGCGTTACGTACACCTGGACGTAGCAGCATTTAAAGAGAATTTTATTGCCCAGGTCAGTACCCGACTGGACCACGCCGATCAGGCCATGTGTCTGGCCGAGCTGGCATCGGGCCTGGAAGGCTACACCTATCTGGAGGAGTGCTAAGTGACGCAGTTGTTCGACCATTGCGACCACTCGTTATACTCAAACGGCATGACGTTTTTACGTCAGCCCATGGTGCGCGACATCGTCCATATTGAGTCCGACGTGGTGGTACTGGGGTTGCCATTTGATTTGGCAACCTCGGGACGCCCTGGTGCCCGCCTGGGTCCGGATGCGATCCGTCGTGCGTCGGTTCACTTAGCCTGGGAAGGCAAACGCTATCCGTGGCAGTTTGCCTTATGGGATAAAATCAGCCTGCACGATGCTGGAGACTTTACTTATCCGGTCGGGGATCCGGAATACTTTACCGCGCAGCTGGAACTGGCGGCAGAGCGGATCCTCTATCAGGGTAAGGCCTTGCTAGGACTGGGCGGCGACCACTTCGTCACCCTGCCCTTGTTGCGGGCGCATCAAAAGATACATGGCAAAATGGCATTGGTGCATTTCGATGCTCATACCGACACCTACAGCCAAGGCTCACGCTATGACCATGGCACTATGTTCTTTCATGCTCCCAGAGAAGGGCTGATCTGCCCCAAGCACTCCATTCAGCTTGGGATCCGCACAGAGTTCGAGCAAAGCAATCATGGCTTTGCCGTCGTTGATGCGATGCGGGCTAATGATATGGATGCACAGACCATTGCCGAGCAGATCAAGGCCAGAGTCGGCAACCTGCCGGTCTATCTGACCTTTGATATCGACTGCCTGGACCCGGCATTTGCGCCCGGTACAGGCACGCCGGTCTGTGGTGGTCTCAGCAGCGACAAAGTGCTGAAGATCCTGCGCGCACTGCAGGGGATTAATATCGTTGATATGGATGTGGTGGAAGTGTCTCCCGCATATGACCAGAGCGAGCTGACGGCTATCGCCGCGGCCACCATCGCCTACGAATTGCTCCATTTATGGGCCATTCGCCACAAATAATTTAAAGCGCCTGCGGGCGCTTTTTTGTTGCTTTCAACACAAAGCTTCCGCGCAAAAAACGTCCCAAACCATGCCTTTTTCGTATCCTTTTTATTTACCATCACTGCTAATTTATTGCTGAGTGAAAGGCGGTTACTCTGGACACCGCCTTTTGCGGGGTGTAGAACGCTTTGTCACTCAGTGCTGTGCACTTAATTCAAGAACGCACGGTACTGTACAACGTACTGCAACAAAATGGATGACGTCTTTTTGGTCAATTGGAATGGTCAAACTTATGAAAACACCTACTAATGCAACCCTCACAGCCGGGGCTTTATCGCTCGGCCTAGCTCTTCCTTTGCTGGCAGCAACCAGCGATAACGCCAACTCAGGCGTGGGGATTAATCTTACCGGCATTAATTACTGGTCAAGTCAGTGGACCACGCTGGATGTCATGAAGCATGCTTCTAACGGCAGCGGTCAGCTATGGGCAACCAGTAATGCTCATACCTGGGAATACAACACCGGCGATCAAGCGTTGCTGGACCTGGACGAGCAAGGCTGGCCGCGATCTTTACCGGGCGACTCACCCGATGCGCCTTTTCACTATGTCACCACCATTATTTATCACGATAACCCGCACCACCCGGTTGGCGAGTTTGTGGTTTTATATGAGGGCGAAGGCGAGCTCTATTACTCGGGCCCCGAACTCATCAGCTCGGAACCCGGGCGCGATGTGGTACGTATGGCTGCAAACAGTTTCTTCCATTTGCAGATCCACGCCACCGACCCAGACAATACCGGCAACCACATCCGCAATATCCGTATTATTGCCCCGGGCGGTAGTTGCAGTGATGCCGCTACGGATTATGCCGCCAGTTCTGCAGACTGTGCTAACACTGAGCAATTTATCTCATTCGAGCACAGCTATCAGGAACGTCTATTCCATCCACTCTTTTTGGATGATATGCGCAAGTTCCGTACTTTGCGTTTTATGCAGCTGCTCAGCACCATAGACAACCCGGTTCAGCACTGGGCGCAGAGAAACCAGTACGATTACGCCAGCTGGGCACTCAATGGCGGCAGCCCCTATGAAGTGGCCATTGCCATGAGTAACAAGCTGGGTGCCGAGCCCTGGTACACGCTTCCGGTTCGGGTAGATGATGACTATATCCGCCAGTTTGCCCGGCTGCTGAAGGCGCAAAGCGAAGGCGACTCTGCCATTTATGTGGAGTTTGGTAACGAGCTGTGGAACAACGCCTGGCCGTATATTTTCGATGGTCTGTATCTGGAAGAGCAAGGTAAAGCCCTGTGGCCCGACACCAGCTACCACGACATTGAATATCGCATGAACTATTACGGACTGCGCAGCGCGCAGATGTGCGACATCATTAAGACTGAGTTTGCAGAGGATGCCGGCCGGATACAATGCGTAATGGGCGGCCAGACTGGAGTACCCTGGATAAGCGAGCAAGCACTGAACTGTCCCATCCATGCAGCGGGTGTAGGTCAACGCTGTGCTGATAACATGGATGTGCTGGCGGTGGGCAGTTACTTTGCCGGATACTTTGCCGATCAAAAATACCTGCCTATTTTACGAGACTGGGCCAGTAACGGCGCTGAAGGCCTGAATAACCTGTTCGAGGAAATGGAGTCAGGCGTGCTCTACGGCCTGACTTACAACCCCGATGAGCCGCCCTGGTGGCAGGCACCTGAGCATGGCGCACTGGCACAGGCCAGAGACAATATTCAGGGCAACCTGACACTGGCCCAGCAAGACGGCCTAATGCTGGCAGCTTATGAGGGCGGCCAGCACCTCACCTACGCTGGAGATATTCGTGATGGCCGCGATACCATTAGCGAGGCCTTATTCCTGAGCGCCAATCGCGACCCCCGCATGGCAGCAGCCTTTACCAGTCACCTGAGTGACTGGCGAAACTCCGGTGCGGGTTTATATGTGGTATTTGAAAGCATCGGCCGCTGGGATAGCTGGGGCGCATTTCCGCTTAAGGAATATCAGACTCAACCCCGTGAGCAGGCATATAAATTCGATGCCGTGCAGAGCTTTATTGAGCAGACGCCCTGTTGGTGGGCAAGATGTGAACAAAGCCTAAACGATGGGAACCGTGCAAATAGCCAACCTGCTGGTGACGTGCCAGTCAGCGTGCAACCTGCTCGCTAATACGATGCGGTTGCCAGCAGCTGCTGGCAACCTGTATTTGCTTAAGAATCTTTTTGTCACGGATTTCAGGCCGAAGCAAGGCTTCGAAGCCCTTACCAACGAACCAAAACAACGCCTTATCGGTTTGTTTGTCATCAATCTGACATTTTTTCAAATTTTTTACTAAAGAAGTCGCGCAGCCGGACGATACACTAATCATGGCAGGCAGTGACTATCTCTTCCATCGCTATGACTTTAAAAGCTTTATCAACTTATACCCCAAGATAGTGCTAATTGATACGGCTCGTTCCTGGTCTTTGGCTTTGAACGAGCAATCACCTTCTCATGTTAAATTAAATCCGTAAAACCTCACTTTCGGGCCTATTTCCAGACAACATAACGAAAATAATGCCAAAAACGCTGTTTTTTATACAAGAATACACGCTCCGAAACTGAGCTTACAGAAAAGAAAAAAGGCATATGCCAGTACATATGCCTTTATAAAAAGTTCTTATATTATTTTATGTTAAGCTTTACGCCAAGTGGTTTTACCGGCACTGTCTTCCAGTACCACACCCATTGCGGTCAAAGCATCACGGGCAGCATCGGCTGCGGCCCAGTCTTTGTCAGCGCGAGCGTTTTTGCGTTGCTCTATCAGGGCTTCGATTTTTGCCACTTCGTCTTCATCCTGGTCACCGTGTAAAAAGGCTTCCGGATCTTGCTGAGCAATACCCAGTACTTCCGCCAGTTTTACCAGGATAAAGGCGTGTTCACCCGCCGCTTTGGCATCTGAGTCTTTCAGCAGGTTCACTTCTTTGGCCAGTTCAAAAATCACCGGCAGCGCTTCTGGGGTGTTGAAGTCATCGTTCATCGCCGCTTCAAAACGTGCAACGAACGGGTTGCCTGCCAGTTCCGTTTCAACCAGTTCAACACCACGCAGTGCCGTGTAGATACGCTCTAATGATGAACGTGCCTGTTCGAGGTTTTCCTGTGAGTAGTTCAACTGACTGCGGTAGTGACCGTTGATCAGGAAATAACGCACAGTTTCGCGGTCATACGCTTTAAGCACTTCACGCACGGTAAAGAAGTTGCCCAGTGATTTAGACATCTTCTCTTTATTTACCTGCACCATACCAGTATGGATCCAGGTATTCACATAACACCCATTATTGGCACAGCATGACTGCGCGATTTCGTTTTCATGGTGTGGAAATTGTAAATCCGAGCCACCACCATGAATATCAAACAACTCACCCAGGTGCTTAGAACTCATTGCGCTACACTCAATGTGCCAGCCTGGACGTCCCTCACCCCAGGGTGATGTCCAGCTAGGCTCGCCGGCTTTGGCTTTTTTCCACAATACAAAGTCAAGTGGATCATCTTTGCCTTCAGCCACTTCAACGCGCGCGCCCGCCTGAAGCATATCCAGATCTTGCTGAGACAGCTTGCCATAGTCTTCGAAGGTAGAAACATCGAACAGCACATCGCCATTACTGGCGACATAGGCATGACCCTTTTCAATCAGGCGCTCAATCATTTCGATGATCTCGTCCATATGACCGGTGACTGTCGGCTCAATGTCTGCTGGCAGAATATTGAGCGCCTCGAAGTCTTCGTGCATGGCCTTGGTCATACGTACGGTCAGTGCATTGATCTCTTCGTTGTTTTCTGCGGCACGTTTAATGATTTTATCGTCCACGTCCGTGATATTACGTACATACGTTACTTCGTAGCCTAAATGGCGTAGGTAGCGATTCATGACGTCAAAAGAGACATAAGTACGGGCGTGGCCTACATGGCAGAAGTCATAGATAGTGATACCACACACGTACATGCCTACTTTGCCTTCCACAATCGGTTTAAACTCAGTCTTTTGACGTGTCAGTGTATCGTAGATCTGCAACATGTAGCTTTATTCCTAAAATTTATCCAAATTCCCTGCAATCATATCACTTGCACCGCTCTGGCTCTATAAAAAATCCTGCGCTCAGTGGATGAAAAAGTAACAGTTAGTTGACAATTTCGCCGCTCGACCACTGTGGGACTTTGTAGTTATCAATTTGTGCTATAAAATAGGCTCCTAATATGAAACATGTAAATCAAGGACCTGTTATGGTTGTTTTACAAACAAACTTTGGCGATATCAAAATCAATCTGTTTGCTGACAAAGCGCCGGCAACGGTTGAGAACTTCTTAAAGTACGTTGAGTCTGGTTTTTACAACGGCACTATCTTCCACCGTGTTATTGATGGCTTTATGGTTCAGGGCGGCGGTTTCGAGCCTGGCATGAACCAAAAAGAAGTCGGTGCGCCGGTTAAAAACGAAGCCAATAATGGCGTTGCCAATAAAACAGGCACGCTGGCAATGGCACGTACACCAGATCCACACTCTGCAACAGCTCAGTTCTTTATCAATGTGAACGACAATGACTTTTTGAACTTCAGCAGTGAAACGGCACAAGGCTGGGGTTACTGTGTGTTCGGTGAAGTTGCTGAAGGCATGGACATCGTGAACAAGATTAAAGACGTCGCGACTGGCTCTGCGGGCTTCCATCAGGATGTACCACTGGAAGATGTTGTGATTGAAAAAGCATTCGTTGCTGAGTAAACGACTGCTTTTACAGCTTGAGAGGGATGTATCACGCATACCTCCCTCTTCTCCTTTCCTGCCCTAGCCTGAAGTTGTCTCCATGCGCAAAAGCTACTTTATTTCTGATCTGCATTTAACCGAGCACCGCCCTGACATCACTGCCGCCTTTTATCGTTTTCTCAGTAAACATATGCAGGATGACGTCGATGCCTTGTACATTTTAGGTGACTTTTTCGAGGTCTGGATTGGCGATGACGAAGGCAATCCGCTGGCACTGGAGATTGCAACTAAGCTGCGCGCCATTTCCGAGCGTGGTATTAAATTGTTCTTTATCCATGGCAACCGGGACTTCCTGGTGGGTCAGCACTACGCCAAACTGTGCGGCATGACGTTACTACCAGAGCAAACTGTGATTGACCTGTACGGCACTCCGACCATCATTTTACACGGTGATGAAATGTGTACACAGGACGAGGTGTATCAGAAATTTCGTAAAAAAAGCCGTGGCTGGTGGTGGCCGAGACTAATGCTGTCTATGCCCTTATGGTATCGTCGCCGGGTGGCACGCAATGCCAGAGAGAAAAGCAAACAAAGCCAGATGGGGAAAGCGCCGGAAATTTTAGATGTGACCGAGGAAGCCGTACTGGCCATGTTTGCACGCTACAAAGTCAGCAACATGATCCATGGCCACACACACAGGCCTGATGTCCATCATTATACTGACCAGACCCGCACGGTGTTAGGTGACTGGTATAGTCAAAGCTCTTATCTGGTGGCGACTGAGCAAGGTCAGACCCTCACTCAGCATCCTTTTTCAGACTAGCTCACGCAACCAGTTGTGGCGCACCACTGTGGAATTTAAAGTCGCTGTCTGGCGTTAAGATCAGCGCGTTTTCGATCTCTTTAAATTCACCCACGCGTGCCGCAATATCGAATCGCTGTGGATCCGTGGCGTCGGCAACTTGCTGTGCCAATTCCAGATAGTCCTGATAATGCCGTGCTTCTGAGCGCAGCAGCGACACATAAAAGCGTCCGATATCCGGCTCCAGATACGGGGCCAGTTTGGCAAACCGCTCACAGGAGCGCGCTTCGATAAAAGCCCCGATGATCAGTTTGTCAATCAATGCAGCGGGTTCAAACGTACGCACATGCTTGATCATCCCGGATGCATAACGGGATGCGTTGAGGCTCTGGACCCGCAACCCTTTCTCGTTAATGATATCCAGCACCTGCTCAAAGTGATGCAGTTCTTCTTTGATGAGTCGCACCATTTTATCCAGTATATCCTGATTGTAGGCATACTCGGGTTTAGCGGTTAAGCTACCAATGAGCTCATTCTTACTGGCACTAAACTGGCCATCGCCAATTTTACGATAGACAAAGTCTTCATAAGGCTTGATCCAGCCCAGTAAAGTCTGCGCAGAGGCGTTATCTACGGCATATTTACGGATTAAAAAAGCGGCGCTTTGTGCGGCTTTCAGCTCACAGTGCATGTGATCAACCAGCAAGGCTTGAAGATGTGCTGGTTTTTTCGCTTCGTCTATCCAGCTGTCGGGCGTTTCACATCCCAGAAACTGATAAATGGGTGCCAGCAGATCGGCATACTTCTCTAACATGTCTCAGATAATCATTCGCAAAAAATTGCCTTTATTCTACCACAAGCGTGCCAAGGGACACTATGAGAGCCTGCGAGTTAACATAAGTTTGTGCCAGATCAAAGACGCTGGGATTTCAGATTTGTTTCTTGACAAAAATTAACCAATCTTTCATAACTAAAGTGATGTTGTATAAATTTCATACTCACAGGCGTCGCCAGTGACCCCGTTTTTATGGTGATTACGCAGATTAGCCGCATCCGCTCATGATGTTACTAAGCTGTTATAAAAGACAAGGATTGCACCCGTGATCACCGGGCAACTTAGGCACGTCGGACAACAATCTTTTTTGAGGGGCTCGTTATGATTTTAAATCATCTGTGGGGCTTATATGCCCACCCAATTGAAGAGTGGCAAACCATAGACAACCGCCACGAAAGCGCTACCTACAGTCTATCTCACATTGCCTTGATTGCCCTGATCCCAAGTTTAATGGGCTATTATTCTTCCGTTTATCTTGGCTGGAAAATAGGCACCGGGGATGATGTTTTCCTCACCCATAACAGTGCCGTATTGATTGGCATTGCGATGTATTTTGCTCTGATCATTGGCGTATTCGCACTGTCTTATCTGGCACACTGGATGGCCGTCACTTTCGGCGCTAAACCAACCTACACACAAACGCTGGAACTGTCGGCGTACACTGCGACTCCCGTGTTTATGTCGGCCTTTGCCGCCTTTTATCCTGAGTTGTGGTTTGTGGTCTCGGTGGGCCTGGCAGCACTTGCCTACTCGGTCTATCTGCTCTACACAGGTGTGCCCATTCTGATGCACATACCGGAAGAGCGTGGCTTTATCTATGCCAGCTCAGTGGTGACCTGTGGCCTGGTTTTATTGGTGATAATTCTGGCTGCAACCGCGATATTGTGGACGAATGGCATAATCAGTCCTACATTTACCTAGGGAGCGCGCTTATGCCCCACTGAGGTGCATAGGTCAGCTCGCTTCCTTTGCTTTTATCCTATAGAAATCTAACAAAAAGGGCCGCAATAGCGGCCCTTTTTTTAAACGAACGAGACAAGATTATTCGCCTTCACCCGTTTCCTGATTATGCAGTTCCAGACTGGCCGACATCGCTTTTTCACGTGTCGATTTTGCTGAGTCATTACGCAGTGCATCAATGCGGTTCAGGTAATCCTGATTAACGTCACCGGTGATGTACTGGCCGTCAAACACCGAGGTTTCAAAGCGTGTGATATCTGGATTCTCAAGCGCAACCGCATCTTTCAGATCCGCAATAGACTGATAGATCAGGCCGTCTGAGCCGATACTGGCATTGATATCTTCCACGTCGCGGCCGTGCGCGATGAGTTCCGCAGCCGATGGCATGTCGATGCCATAGACATTCGGGAAACGTACTTCGGGGGCAGCCGATGCAAAGTACACATTTTTAGCGCCTGCATCACGTGCCATTTCAACGATCTGCGCGGATGTGGTACCACGTACGATAGAGTCATCCACCAGCAGTACATTTTTACCAGCAAATTCTCTGTCAATGGCATTAAGCTTACGACGTACCGACTTCTTCCGTTGCTCCTGACCTGGCATGATGAAAGTACGGCCTATGTAGCGGTTTTTCACAAAGCCCTGACGATAAGGCAAGTCCAGTACAGACGCGATTTCCAGTGCGATATCACAAGATGTTTCTGGGATAGGAATGACAACATCAATGTCTTTATCTGCCCACTCACGCTTAATTTTTTCACCCAGCTTAGTACCCATGTTGACGCGAGTCGCGTAAACCGACATGTTGTCGATGTTCGAATCCGGACGTGCAAAGTAAACAAACTCAAAAATACACGGCGCGTGCATGGTTTTGTCAGCACAGATCTGCGAGTAGAACTGACCGTCTTCAGTCACATAGATGGCTTCACCCGGCGCAACGTCACGAACAAATTCAAACCCGTCGATAGACAAGGCCACACTTTCAGATGCGAACATGTATTCAACACCACGTTCCGTTTCGCGCTTACCGAATACCAGTGGACGAATGCCGTGCGGGTCACGAAAAGCCAGAATACCATGACCAATGATCATCGCGATGGTCGCGTAACCACCAGATGCCTGTTGGTTAACTTCGCTGATGGCGTTAAACATATCCGCCGCATCCAGCTTCATTTTATCGTTACGACCTAACTCATAAGCCAGGATGTTCAGCAGCACTTCAGAGTCAGACGTTGTATTAACGTGACGACGTGCTTTAGTGAACAAACGCTCTTTTAGCTCTTCTGCATTGGTTAAATTACCGTTATGCGCCATCGCGATACCAAACGGTGAATTCACATAGAAAGGCTGAGCTTCTGCCGAACTGGAAGAGCCCGCAGTAGGATAACGCACATGCCCTATGCCGATGTTACCCTGCAGACGCTTCATATGACGGGTATGAAACACGTCTTTTACCAGGCCATTGGCCTTGCGCAAGCTGAACGTATTGTTGTCAATGGTAATGATGCCGGCTGCATCTTGGCCACGGTGTTGCAAAACAGTTAAGCCGTCATAAATCGCCTGATTAACAGGAGATGTTCCGACTATCCCAACGATACCACACATTAAAAATTTCCTCGCCGATTAACGGTTTGCTGAATTCAAAAAGCTTGAGTTATGTTCTAGATAGGAAAAAAACCATTCTATTACAAAGCCAAATTCAGGGATTACTTGGGATGCCTGCCACCACGATGTATCGGGGGCTTTGGTGAAGGCATCCAGAAAAAACAACGTGGCGCTAACGACCAGCACGCCCCGCATCGCACCGAACACAATGCCAACCAGGCGATCGGTACCAGACAAGCCCGTACGCTGTACGAGTTCACCTAAGATATAATTGACAAACCCACCTAACACAAGTGTCGCAATGAAAAGTATGGCGATTGCGGCGGCATTTCTTAAAAGGGGTTCTGAAATGAAGGTCAGGAAGGTTGCAAGATATTGGTAGAATAAACTGGATATGAAAAAGGCACCGATCCAAACCACGAGTGACATGGTTTCTTTTACAAAACCTCTCATCAGGCCAAACACTGTCGAAATACCGACAATTGCAAAGATGGCGTAATCAACCCAGATCATATAAACCAATAAGTCGTTAATTTGGGGCGCATTCTATAAGACACGCCCATCAATTACCAGATCATTTTACCACGGTAAATTGAGTCAGGCGGCCGTTTAACTTAGTTAATTTCTTTAATTCTGGGAGCTTAGCTTCGAGTTTTGCTTTATTTAAATCTGGTCCGACAAACACTTTAGTTAAGGTCCCATTGGGCGTTTTCACCGGACGGGTAAAGGTCTTGAATCCATTTTGGGTAAGCTTTTTCGTCAGCGCGTCGACATTGGACTTATGTGAGAAGCTACCGAGCTGGATCACGTAGGCCATTTGCGTAAAGTTAGAAGATTCAGGGCGCGTTAACGGCTCGCTCTTTACTTCCGGTGTGGCTGTTGGTGCCGGACTTGATTCAGCTGCTGGTGCAGTTGGCTCAGGCTGCACAGTGCCTTCACTCACTGCTGTGGTTTGATCCACCTCAGGAAGGTCTGTATGCACAGTTTCGGACACTTCCTCACTCGATTCAGACAAAGATAAATCAGTACTCAACTTGGCATCATCCGCTTTGATGTCTTCAACTGTTTCTGCCATCGGCTCAGTGGCCAGTGATGCACGTTCATCGATCCGTGTTTTTAATTCTATGGTTGAGAACTCAGGACGTTCCGGGATAGGCTTAAACCCCTCCTTATAATGGACCTTTTCGCCATCCAGAATATTGGGTATAAACACCACCGCTGCAATCACAACAATGCAGGTGCCGACCAGTCGGTTAATAAATCCTGAGTTCACAACTATTGCTCTCTACTGTTCAAAGTACTGCATGGCCGCGGCCACAGTCACAAATGAGCCAAATATGATCAGTGCCGTGTCCTGGTGTTGCTGAGGAAGCAGACTTTGCAGGGCCGAGTCGACACTCGGGAATACCTGACTGTGCTCACAGTGCGCTGCAGGCAACAAGGTGAGTAGTTGCTCAGCATGCTCGCCACGGGGGCCTTCCAAAGACGCACAGCTCCATTTTTCAACCACATCTGACAGGGCATCAATCACGCTCGCTTTATCCTTATCAGCAAGCATAGCGACTAAGGCATGAATTTTAAAGCCCTGATTTTTCAAACGCATTAATTGCGTTCTCAGGTAACGGGCCGATTCCGGGTTATGTGCCACATCGGTGTAAATCAATGGCTGCTGGCTAAGCTGCATAAACCGCCCTTCGACTTGTAACTCAGCCAGTGTTTGCTTTACCAGCTCGGCATCGGGCAATAAATTCAGCCTGGCAAGGACGGTTAATGCCGTTGCCACGTTTTGTGCAGGGATGGCAGGCTGAGCCAGTGTCAGGTCGTACTCACCATATTGCCAGCGCAACCCATCGGGCAAGGGCGTAAAGTGGAAATCGCGTTTTGACAGAATAAGTTCAGCGTTAATTTCCTCACCATAGTCCGTCACCGTATGCGGAATCTCCAGGTCGCCTACAATTGCAGGTGTGTCTGTGCGGAAAATACCCGCTTTGTCATAGCCCACGAGCTCACGTGTATCACCCAGATACTCCTTGTGATCGAGATCGATGGTGGTGATCACACTGGCATAAGGTGTAACAATATTGGTGGCATCAAAACGCCCACCAAGACCAACCTCAAGGAGCACGTAATCCACCGCGTGCTGCTTAAACAGCCATAATGCTCCCAATGTGCCGTACTCAAAGAACGTCAGCTCAACCTCTCCACGGCCCTGATCCAATGCATAGAAGGCGTCAACATGTGACTGATCAGGTAAAGTTTTACCATTGATCCGTACGCGCTCGTTATAGTGGATTAAATGTGGGGAGGCATACGTACCAACACTGTAACCTTGTGCCAGCAACATGGCTTCCAGGCAACGAGCCGTTGTGCCCTTGCCATTAGTGCCACCAATAAGAATGATTTTACTGCTGCTGTTGAGCAGATCGATATTGTTGGCAGCCTGCGCTACGCGCTCCAGGCCCATTGCAATGTTGGCGGGATGTAATTGCTCTAAATAACAAAGCCAATCATTCAGGGTCGATGATTGGCTTGGTGTAGTCTTTGACATAGTGCGCTCAAATTAAAAAATTTACGCTACTCTATGCTCTTGTTCGGTAGAAGGCAAGTTCATGAACTTGGCCAGAATACGTGCCAGTGAGTCACGCATTTCACGACGGTCGATGATCATGTCAACTGCACCGTGCTCCAGCAGGAATTCACTGCGCTGGAAACCTTCAGGTAAGGTTTCACGTACCGTCTGCTCGATAACGCGTGGACCCGCAAAACCGATCAGCGCTTTAGGCTCAGCCACATTGATGTCGCCCAGCATGGCCAGTGACGCGGAAACACCACCCATGGTTGGGTCTGTCATCACTGAAATAAACGGTAAGCCACGCTCACTCATCTTAGCCAAAGCTGCGCTGGTTTTAGCCATCTGCATCAATGACATCAGGGCTTCCTGCATACGTGCACCACCTGACGCTGAAAAACAAACCAGCGGCATATTGTGCTCAAGACACTCGTTCACAGCGTCGACGAAGCGCGCACCAACGACAGAGGCCATTGATCCACCCATAAATGAAAACTCAAACGCAACGGCAGCTACCGGGATACCTTTCAGGGTACCTTTCATGGCAACCAGGGCATCTTTCTCGCCACTTACTTTTTGTGCCGCAGTGATACGATCTGAGTACTTTTTCGAATCTTTAAACTTGAGTACGTCCTTTGGCTCGTGCTGCGTACCCAGCTCGACGCGACCACCATCGTCCAGGAAGCTTTCCAGACGCTTACGTGCGCTGATCCGCATGTGATGATCACACTTAGGACAAACGTGTAATGACTTTTCCAACTCAGCTTTGTACAGGATTGAATCGCAGTCTGTACATTTTGCCCAAACGCCTTCAGGGATCTCTTTTTTGCCCGTCGATTTAGCCGTTTTAGGTAAGATTTTTTCTAACCAACTCATTTGCAACTCTCTTAGTGCTCAATCTGTGTCGCTCTCTGCAAATAGCAGACATATTTTCTCAATTAAAACATGATTAAGACATCAGTGATATAAAAAACTGGTCTTAGTTGTATCAAATGATTAAGACGCTCGCGCTCAGTTTTGCTTTAGTCATTATTCAACTAATTTAGCGGATAGTCACTTCTGGTAAGAACAACGGTCCGGCAGGTGTTGACGGGATCTGCCAGCGCTCAGGATAATCCACATCGACCAGATACAAGCCATTCGGTTTCGCAGTCGCACTGGCCTGAGTACGGTCTTTAATACGCAATAACTCAGCCATCCACTCTGGCGGGTATTTGCCCACCCCGATATCCATCAAACATCCCGTGATGTTGCGCACCATGTGATGCAAAAATGCATTGGCTTTAACATCAATAACAATGTAATCGCCAAACCGGTCGACCTGTAAATGATGGATATTGCGACACGGCGAATTTGACTGGCAATGGACTGCCCGAAAAGAAGAGAAATCATGCTCGCCAATCATCACCGGACAAGCGGCCTGCATCAGCTCTGCATCCAGCGGATGATAGTAATGGGTCACGCCGCTGCGTAAAATGCCCGGACGATTGACACTATTGTAAATCACGTAGCGGTAGCGTCTTGCCGTTGCACTAAAGCGAGCACTGAACTCGTCATGGACGGGTGTGGCATAGCGCACGGCAATGTCGTCAGGCAGCTGAGAGTTCACACCGAGTGTGAATGCTTTCATATCCCTGTCAGCGTGGGTATCGAAATGGATGACCTGACCGGTGGCATGCACACCCGCATCTGTTCGTCCGGCACAGACCACGTCAACCTTGTGATTACAAATGTTAGACAGGGCTGTCTCCAGCTCCTCCTGAACACTATTTACATTACACTGACGTTGCCAGCCACTGTAATTACCGCCATTGTATTCAATCCCCAAAGCTACACGCATAAACTACTCAAACTCTCATTTCGAACTTAGCCGCGCATTTTATGCGATCGCTGCCGATAATACCAATTTCATCGTACCACTCGTGGCTGACGGCTTATTTGATCTGCTTTTGGAGTGCCTGTGCTTCAGCCTGTACCGACTCTGGCCCATCAGCAAGAATTTCTTCAACGGCGTTTTGCGCCGAGTCAAAATCGCCAATTTCAATGTAGGCGCGAACCAGGTCGAGCTTGGCCGCATAGCCATCTTCTTCGAGGTCAACATCTGTGGCATTTTCACCAGCTAACAGCTCTTCAAAATCTCCCAATCCCACGTCCATATCCGGAGACTGATAGGGCTCTTCCTGCGCCGGCTCATCTTCGCTTTGCGAAAGCAAATCGTCTATCTCCAGGAAATCCCCTTCTGCCGTGTCGGTGTCAACAAGGTCGCTGTCAGCTGGTTCATCGATATTCTCAATTTCCAGATCCTGAGCCAGCTCTTCACTTAGTAACGCGTCAAAATCCAGCTCAGGTTCTTCTGACAAGGCCACTTCGGAGGTATCCGGCTCCGCAGATTCATCGAGTAAGGCACTGAAATCAGTGTCATTGAGCTCAGCAAGAAACTCATCTTCAATGGCCGCTTCGTCTATATTAATGTCAGGCTCTGGCGTTACTTCTGCGTCATCCTCGTCGGCCAGCTCCCCCAGTTCATCCAAAAATGCATCTGGCTCTTGGGCGAGTTCAGGCTCTTCAGACACTTCGGCTTCTTCTGGGTTGCTTTGCGCCAGTTCGGCCAAATCGTCATCCGTCAGCATCAGATCGGATAAGTCATCCTCCAGATCTTCAAGCTCCAGTTCCCCTTCAGGCTCCGACGCCATGGCGCTGAGTGCATCTTCTTCATTGAATTCAGGGAAGTCTTCGTCTTCCAGCGCATCATCCGCGAGCAACTCTTCTGGTGTTTCGGCTTCTTCTGAAGAGACCTCTTCAGCCTCTGGCTCCGCCTCCATCGCTTCTAGCGCATCGCCTTCTTCGAACGCGGGGAAGTCTTCGTCTTCCAGCACGTCATCCGCGAGCAACTCTTCTGCTGTTTCGACTTCTTCTGAAGATACTTCTTCAGCCTTTGGCTCCGTCTCCATCGCTTCAAGGGCGTCGCTCTCTTCGAATGCGGGGAAATCTTCGTCCGCCATCGCGTCATCCGCGAGCAACTCTTCTGCTGTTTCAACAGCTTCTGAAGGGACCTCTTCAGCCTCCAGCTCCGTCGCTGCTGGCTCCGCCTCCATCGCTTCTAGCGCATCGTCTTCTTCGAACGCGGGAAAGTCTTCGTCTTCCAGCGCGTCATCCGTTAGCAACTCTTCTGCTGTTTCGACTTCTTCTGAAGGGACCTCTTCAGCCTCTGGCTCTGCCGCTGCTGGCTCCGCCTCCATCGCTTCTAGCGCATCGTCTTCTTCGAACGCCGGGAAGTCTTCGTCTTCCAGCGCCTCATCCGCGAGCAACTCTTCTGGTGTTTCGGCTTCTTCTGAAGATACTTCTTCAGCCTCTGGCTCCACCGCTGCAGGCTCCGCCTCCATCGCTTCTAGCACATCGTCTTCTTCAAACGCGGGAAAGTCTTCGTCTTCCAGCGCGTCATCCGCCAGCAACTCTTCTGCTGTTTCGGCTTCTTCTGAAGGGACCTTTTCAGCCTCTGGCTCCACCGCTGCTGGCTCCGCCTCCATCGCTTCTAGCGCATCGTCTTCTTCGAATGCCGGGAATTCTTCGTCTTCCAGCGCATCATCCGCCAGCAACTCTTCTGGTGCTGCGATCTCTTCTGCGAGTGTCTCTTCTGCCGCAGCTGGCTCTGCTTCCATCGCTTCAAGGGCGTCGCTCTCTTCGAATGCCGGGAGGTCTTCATCCGCCATCACGTCATCCGCTAGCTCCGCTTGTTCTGCTTCGACTGCTTCTGAAGGGGCCTCTTCTGCCTCCGGCTCCGCCGCTGCTGGTTCAGCCTCCATTGCTTCGAGCGCTTCGTCTTCATCAAATGCCGGGAAGTCTTCATCTGCCAGCGCCTCATCCATTAAATCGTCATCCAGAGAGGTGTCTTCCTCTAGCTGCTCTGCGACTGGCTCTGCGCTCTGCTCAGTATCCCCTTCGAGCTCTATTTCAAAATCGGGCCCATCCAGATCATCAAAGTCACCACCGAAATCCAGTAAATCGTCACCCTCTTCATCAAGTCCATCATCCAGCAAGCCAGCGGCTTCATCTTGCTCCAGGCTTTGCGCGAGTGCTCTTTCCGTTTCACTGATTGCCGACTCAGGATCATCATCCAGGGAGAGCACATCTTCCTCTAATTCGTCCATCTGCAATTCAGGATAACTGCTCAGCTCTTCACTGGGCGTAACAGGATCAAGTTCAGCAAGCTCTTCATCTTCTGACAGATCTATGTCTTCGTCGGCGAGGGGGTCATCACCAAGGTCAATCTCAACATCGTTGTCCAGTGCGGTGTCAAAGTCATCCGTTTCAGCCTCGAGCGCTTCTAGTAGCTCATCGACATTTTGTAACTGAGGCGGCGCCTGAGTTTCAGCTTCTTCTGATGGGTGAACCAGCTCCTCGGCAAACTCATCGAGTAACTCATCTTCTGTTTCGGCTAATGCTGGCTCATCCAACTCTGCAACTGGCTCAGTGACCTCCAACTCTAGTTCAACAGAGCCCTCGGCCTTATCGTGCAATGACTGAAGATCTTCTTCCTCTTCAAGCATACCGTCCAAGTGGCCTGCACCAGTCAATGAACTAATCTCAGACTCTTCTTCT